>JADGEA010000349.1 GCA_016744615.1 Flavobacteriaceae bacterium | reverse complement strand
ATAGGAACTGCTTAGTGTTACATTTTCGACAGCGCTTAATTGTTGAACTTCATTTTTAAAGGATTGTATTTGATTTCCTGCGGCGTCAATATCTTGGATGATTAATAATCTGTCTTTTGTATAACCTAAATCTTTCCCTTGAATAAATTGCAATTGTTGAAAAACGATCAAAGTACTTACAATTAAAAATACAGAAATAGCAAATTGAAAAACCACCAAGGTGCTTCTAATACCTCCACCGCCAACACTACTTTCTCCACTCCCCTTGAGGACTTTTACCGGGATAAATCTGGACATAAAAAAGGCTGGATAAATTCCTGCAAAAAGCCCTAATATGAATCCTGCAAAAAGTAATAGCAACCAAAAAATAGGATTCCCATAAGGAATAGCAATTGATTTTCCAGATAATTCATTAAAAAAAGGCAGTGCAATGGCTGCCAATATCAATGCAATTAAAAGAGAAGCAAAAGAGATTAAACCAGACTCGATTAAAAATTGTCGTATCAATTCAGATTTACTAGATCCTAAAGTTTTACGAATACCGACCTCTTTGGATCTTTTCAATGAATGAGCAGTAGATAAATTCATAAAATTCACACTTGCCAAAATGATCAAAAACAAGCCAATAAAAGACAAAATATATACATTTTGAATATTACCATTTGCGCTATATTCAGAATCGCGTTGAGAATATAAATGAATATCAGTTAAAGGAATCGTACTCAAATTAAAGTAATTACCAGCTGCTAAAAAGTTTTCCTCGGTAATTCCTGGAAAAATAGTTTGTGCCCAAGGCATCACATAAGTTCCAAGCATAGACTGTAAAGGCTCATGAAAATCTTCAATATTTGCTGAAGGAATTAATTTAATTAATGTATAATAATTATTACTGCCCCAATCGATATTTTTGGCATCCTCCCAACCTGCCATTGATATGAATATATTATCATTTCTTAGAAAAGAGTTTTTTGGCATATCTTCAATAACACCAGTAACAATAAAAGTTTCTTCATTGTCTATTATTACACTTTGTCCTACAGCTTCTTCAATTTTAAAATGTTTTTCGGCAGCGCTTCTGGTTAAAATTAAAGTATTTGGTTCTTTTAAAGCCGTGTTAGTGTCTCCATATAATAATTCAAACCCAAACATTTCAAAAAAAGTATCGTCAACAATAGTGCCTTCAAATTCTTTTACATTTTCATCAGTACCACTTTTTTTAATAAGCATACTGTATCTATTTCGAAAACGAGTGGTTAATTCTATTTGTGGAAAATCTTTTTTCAGTGTTGCAGCCATTAAAGCTGATGTTTGAGCCATAGAGCTTTCATCTCCTCCAAACTTCATATCTGTATTAATTCGATGAATGCGATCTGCATCTGCAAACATCTTATCATAACTCATTTCATCATAAATGTATAAAGAAATTAGTAACCCCCCTGCCATTCCAATGGCAAGACCAAATATGTTTAGGAAAGTAAAAAACGGTTGTCCTTTAAGATTCCTCCATGCTATTTTAAAATAGTTTCTGATCATAATTAACATTTTACTCTGTTTAGATCTGTCAGGTTTCTGCTTGCCCGCCTTTGGGGGAAAACCTGACAGGTCTTTTCTTATTCTGTTTTTAAACTTTTTACTGGGTTAGCATTTGCTGCTTTAATGGCTTGATAACTTACAGTTAATAAAGTAATACCTAGTGCTAAGAATCCTGCTAAGGCAAAAGTCCACCATGAAATGGTTATTCTATAATCAAACTCCTCCAACCACCTGTGCATAAAATACCATGAAATGGGTAATGCAATAAAAAAAGAAAGCAACACCAATTTTAAAAATTCTTTTGAAAGAAGTATAGATATGTTACTAATTGAAGCACCCAAAACTTTTCTAATTCCAATTTCTTTAATTCTATTTTCTGCCATATAACTAGCCAATCCAAACAAACCTAAACAGGAAATAAAAATGGTGAGTATTGTAAATAATCCTGCTAATTTTCCTATTCTCTTTTCGTTATTAAATTTCTTTGCATATTCCTGATCTACAAACTGATAACTAAAAGGATATTCAGAATTATACTTTTTGAATATCGTTTCAGTAATAGCCAAACTTTCTGAAGTTGTATTTGTTTTATTAAATTTTATGTGTATCACATTGAACCACCCCTTAGCTCCTTCAATTACCAAAGGTTCTATGGGGTGAAATGGAGACTTCAATACAAAATTTTTGATTACACCTACTACATGCCAATCTGTTCCATTGTCTTTAATAATCTGCCCAATGGGTTCTTTAAAATTCATCAATTTCAAAGCAGCTTCATTAATAATAACTGCCGTAGAATCTGTTGGATATTTCTTTAAATCAAAATCTCTTCCTTCTACAATTTCAAAACCAACTGTTTTTACAATAGCCTCATCAGCACAGAATCTATCAATAAGTGTTTTACTATTTTCTGGTTTTCCTTTCCAATCAAACCCCCAACTATTGCTCCACCCTTCGGTTATTGGCGCACTGGTTTTTGTTACAGACATGGCCACACCCGATGATAATAGCTCCTCTTTAATCAATGGGTAATTCTTCTCAGCATCACCTTCCATATGATAATAAATTAGATTATTTTTGGAATAACCCAATTGACGATCTTGGGT
>JADGEA010000139.1 GCA_016744615.1 Flavobacteriaceae bacterium | reverse complement strand
ATTTTTTGAGAACAGTACACGAACAAAATTATCATTTGAACTTGCTGAAAAAAGACTTTCGGCAGATATCATTAATTTTTCAGCTGCACAATCTTCTGTAAAAAAAGGAGAATCCTTGATCGATACGGTAAATAATATCCTCTCAATGAAGGTAGATATTATTGTAATGCGTCATCCCAATGAAGGAGCAGGGCATTTTCTCTCTAAACATATAAAAGCTAAAATAGTTAATGCCGGTGATGGCGCACATGAACACCCAACTCAGGCATTATTAGACTCCTACTCTATTCGCGAGAAATTAGGCAGTGTAAAGGGTAAAAAAATTGTAATTGTAGGAGATATTTTACACTCAAGAGTTGCCCTTTCAAATATATATGCACTGCAGCTTCAGGGTGCCGAAGTAAAACTTTGTGGCCCTACAACATTAATGCCTAAATATATTACCCAACTAGGAGTTAGCTATGAAAATAACTTAAGAAAAGCATTGAAATGGTGCGACGTAGCAAACGTTTTAAGGGTGCAACACGAAAGAATGGATATTAAATACTTCCCGTCCATTAGAGAATACACCCAGCTTTTTGGCATCAATAAAGAATTATTAAACTCTCTCAACAAAGAAATTGTAATAATGCATCCAGGACCTATTAACAGAGGTGTTGAACTTACAAGTGATGTAGCAGACTCTAAACAAGCCATTATTTTAAATCAGGTAGAAAATGGTGTTGCAATTAGAATGGCTGTTATATATTTATTAGCACAACAAATAAAAAGGTAGTAAATCACTCTATATCATTAGATTATGAAAATTGAAAGGAAAAATTCGTTTGTGATTTTACAAAAAAACGTTGATTTTGGTGGAAAACAAATGATAACTATTCCTGACTTCTATAATGAAGTAGTTGAAAATTTATCTAATTTTAAAAACGAAAGTTTGATTATAGATCTTTCTGATAATATTAACGCTGATTTGAAAGAAATCATGTTATTTTCGCAGATTGAAAAGGAGCTAAAAAAGAACAATAAATCATTTGTTATCGTTTATGGTGACACTGATTTTAATAGTTTACCAGAAAATCTGGTTATAGTTCCTACTTTGAAAGAAGCGGAAGATATTATTGAAATTGAAAATATTGAACGTGATTTAGGATTTTAAAATTAATATATGGTAAAAAAACTACTCTTAATTCTTTTTTTATTAACCCTATCAACCAAAGTTTTTTCACAAAATGATGATTCTTTGGACAAAGATATTCTTGAAAATGCAGAGAGTGCGATTCATGATGTTGTTGCATCACCTAATCCATTTAGTGTGACAACAAAAATACGCTTTGTAGCAGATGAAGCTATCGAAATTGATTTTTTTGTTAAAGATCTGCTTGGTAACATGATTCATGCTGAAAAAATTAAGACAAAAAGAGGCGCTAATGCTATACCTTTTTACAGAGATGAACTGGAATCGGGAATTTATATTTATTCCCTAAAAACAAAAACAAAAGTTATTTCAAAAAGAATGATCATTAAATGAGTTTAAAACTCACCATATTGGGTTGCCATTCGGCAACACCCCGAACATTTGCACACCCCACTTCGCAGTTTCTTGAAATAAACAATCGATATTTTCTAATTGACTGTGGAGAAGGAACTCAAACTCAGTTGCGCAAATACAAGATCAAATTTTCACGGATCAAACATATTTTTATTTCCCATTTACATGGAGATCATTTTTATGGTTTGATAGGATTGATCTCCACATTAAGTTTACTAAACAGGCAAACAGAGCTCCATATTTTCGGACCAAAAGGAATTAAAGAGATCATTAATTTACAACTTAAATTAACCAAATCATGGATAGAATACCCACTTTATTTTCATGAACTCACCTCAAAAAAAAGCGAACTCATATTTGAAGATAAAAAAGTTGAAGTTTTTACCATTCCTTTAAAGCATAGGATATACACCAATGGATTTTTGTTTAAAGAAAAACCAAAAGAAAGAAGTTTAAACATTATACATATCAAAAAATATCCTGAAATTGAAATTTGTGATTATCAAAATCTGAAAAACGGAAAAGATTTTGTAAAAGAAAATGGTGAAATTATTATAAATAACATATTAACCTCAGACCCTCCTCCTACCCTGCAATATGCCTTTTGTAGTGATACGGCCTATTTTGAAGATATTATTCCTTTGATTGAGAACTGTGATCTTTTATACCATGAATCTACTTTTTTAGAAGACAAAAAAGACCTGGCTAAAATAACCAAACATACAACAGCCAAACAAGCAGCGAGAATCGCTGACAAAGCAAATGTGAAAAAACTTTTATTAGGCCATTATTCCAATAGGTATAAAAATGAAAATCTTTTTTTAGAAGAAGCAAAACCCATTTTTACCAATACAGAATTGAGCTTTGAAGGAAAGGAAATTAAAATCCCATCAAAATACTAAATATCAATGGAATAGATCCGAAAATATAGCGCAAAATTTTATTCCGATTTATTTTCAATTTTTGACTTTTGACTTTAATACTGCCCGGTACTCAATAAAACCAAGGTACAAGAATTTTCAAAAGCTATATGATGCTTTTCCAACAAATCCCCAAACTCAATATTTGTTGTTCCCGGATTAAAAATTACTCTTTTTGGATGCAGTGACAAAACATATTCATAATATTCTTTTTGTCTGGAAGCATTTAAGTACAAAGTAACGGTATCCACATTATCAACAGGTGGTTTTCCTATTAAAACAAGAACACCAGCAACCATACCTTCTCTTAACCCAACACCTACAACTTCATGGTCATGACCTGCTAAACTATGCATGGCAAAATTTGAATAACGATCTGTTTTTAAAGAGGCTCCTAATACCAATGTTTTTTTCATATATTTAAATATATAGGTGAGTTTTAACAATTATTCAAAATTAAATAAAAATAAGTACAAAAATTCTAAAAATATAACAGTATACCTTATTTTAACTCAATTTTCTTGTCACAAGTTATATTTTTTAGGATATTAGCCACTTTCAAATTCAAAAAAATCATATAAATGCATAAAAAAATACTTACATTACTTCTTATGGTAATGCCTTTTTTAACGTTTGCTCAGGAAAAGGGACTTGACCAAAAAATTGACGAAGTCTTTGGAAATGCAACCGGATGGTTTGTAAACCTTATCTTTTATCAAATTCCTTTTACTGAAAATATTAAGATTTTTTGGGTATTATTTCCTTTGATCATAGGCGCAACCTATTTTACTTTTTATTTCAATTTTATTAATTTCAAAGGTTTCTTTACTTCCATTAATATCATACGCGGAAAATATGATGATATTGATCATCATGAATCTTTAATTGCTGCTGGTGATTCAACTCCGGGCGGTGATGCTATAGAAACAATTGCAATTGAAGGACATGAAGGTGAAGTATCTCATTTTCAAGCCTTAACTGCTGCGCTATCTGGTACTGTTGGCTTAGGAAATATTGCAGGTGTAGCAATTGCAATATCTATTGGAGGTGCAGGAGCTACTTTTTGGATGATTGTTGCAGGCTTATTAGGAATGGCATCCAAATTTGTTGAATGCACACTTGGTGTAACGTATAGAGATATCTCAAAAGATGGCACCGTTTATGGTGGACCCATGTATTATTTAACCAAAGGTTTAGAGGCAAAAGGATATAAAAAATTAGGAAAGATCCTAGCTGTATTATTTGCCATATTTGTTATAGGAGGGTCTTTTGGTGGCGGAAATATGTTTCAAGTAAATCAGGCTTTTCAGTTGATTGAGCATATCACCGGTGGTGACAATTCCATTCTTCATGAAAGAGGTTGGCTTTTTGGAGTTGTAATGGCAATTTTTGTTGGTATTGTAATAATTGGTGGCATTAAAAAAATAGCAAAAGTTACAGATAAAATCGTTCCGTTTATGGTCGTTATTTATGTTGGTGCAGCCCTATTTGTTTTGATAGCAAAATATGATATGATAGGTGATGCCATGATGCAAATCTGGAATGGTGCTTTTAGTCCTGTGGGGGTTGCTGGAGGAGCTATCGGGGTTATGATTCAAGGGTTTAGACGAGCTGCTTTTTCAAATGAAGCTGGTGTTGGTTCTGCCTCCATTGCACACTCTGCAGTAAAAACAAAATTCGCAGCTTCTGAGGGTATGGTTGCTTTATTAGAACCATTTATTGATACTGTTATTGTTTGTACCATGACAGCACTGGTATTGGTTATTACAGGAAATGTTGCTACAGAAAACGCGTCATTAAATGATGCTCAGGCAATATTATTAACATCTGGTGCATTTGCTTCGGTAATCTCATGGTTTCCATATATGCTAACAATAGCGGTAATATTATTTGCCTTTAGCACGATGATCTCTTGGTCATATTACGGATTTCAAGGATGGGCATTTTTATTCGGAAGAACAAGAAAAGCAGAATATACTTATAAGATCTTATTTTTAGTTTTTGTTGTTATTGGTTCAGCTGCAAGTTTAGGCTCAGTAATTGGGTTTTCAGATGCAATGATTTTTGCAATGATGGTTCCAAATATGATTGGTCTAATTCTCTTAGCTCCAAAAGTGAAAGAAGAATTGAACAAATATCTTACAGCAATAAAAGTTAACACAAAATAATATGAATCTTTTTAAATCCCATTTCTGGTATAATAAACGCCAAAGAAATGGGGTTTTATTTTTAATCATCCTAATTGTTGTCTTACAGGCAGTCTATTTTTTTATCAATTCCTCTTCTAATGAAGAATTGGATTCTGATGTCTCGGAAATAGAATTATTCCAGCAACAAATTGATTCTTTAAAAGAAGCACAATTAAAGAGTAAAAAAATCAAACTTTATCCATTCAACCCAAATTATATCACTGATTTTAAAGGGTATCAGCTAGGAATGAGTATAGGAGAGATAGATAAACTCTTAGAATTTAGAAAATCTGGTAAATTTATTAATTCAAGTAAAGAATTTCAAAATATAACAGGAGTTAACGATAGCTTATTGTCAACTATGTCTCCATATTTCAAATTCCCAGATTGGGTAAGTCAAAAAACTTCTAAACAAAACAATAAATTTTCTGATAAAAAAATCACAAAATCAAAGAACATTATTATTAATCATGACATTAACAAGGTCACTATTGATCAACTAAAAAAAATCAAAGGTATAGGAGATAAATTGGCGAAAAGGATTATTACCTATCGAAACTTGCTAAGTGGATTTTCTTTTAACGATCAAATTTATGAGGTTTACTATCTTGATAAAGAAGTAGCCAACCGTGTTTTAAAATACTTCTGGGTTATCCAAAAACCATTGATCAAAAAAACAAATATCAATAAGGCTACTTTTAAAGAAGTACTACATCTTCCCTATTTAGATTACGATCTTACCAAAAAAATATTCAATTATAAAGATATAAATGATGATTTTTCCAGCCTAGAAGATTTAAAAAAAATAGACTCCTTTCCAACTAATAAATTTGAAAGAATAGCTTTATATTTGACGGTTGATTGAAAAAAATATTCAATCAATAATATATACAAAAATTAAAATTTGATTAAAAATACATTCTCAAATGAATTTTGAAATTTCAGAAACACAAAAAATGATTGCACAATCCATTCGTGATTTTGCAAAACAACATATTAAACCATATATGATGGATTGGGATGAAAACCAGTTTTTCCCGGTTGAGTTATTCCGTAAATTAGGTAAAATGGGCTTTATGGGAGTTCTAATTCCCGAAGAATATGGAGGATCTGATTTAAATTACCATGAATACATTACTATTATCGAAGAGATTTCTAAAGTAGATTCATCTATTGGGCTTTCTATTGCTGCACACAATTCACTTTGTACAAATCACATATTTGAATTTGGTAATGAGACCCAAAAGAAAAAGTGGCTACCTAAATTAGCCTCTGGCGAATGGATTGGTGCCTGGGGACTTACAGAACACAATACCGGAAGTGATGCAGGAGGAATGAGTACCACTGCCGTTAAAGATGGTGAATACTATATCATTAACGGAGCAAAGAACTTTATTACCCACGGAATTAGTGGAAATATTGCAGTTGTAATTGTTAGAACTGGTGAAAAAGGTGACTCTCATGGCGTGACCGCTTTTGCTGTTGAAAAAGGTACAAAAGGTTTTACTTCAGGAAAAAAAGAAAACAAACTCGGAATGAGAGCTTCAGAAACTGCCGAACTTATTTTTGACAATTGCAGAGTTCATAAAGACAGCATTTTAGGAAAAGTTGGTGATGGATTTATCCAGTCATTAAAGATTTTAGATGGCGGTAGAATTTCCATCGGAGCATTAGCTTTAGGAATTTCAAAAGGTGCTTATGAAGCCTCTCTTAAATATTCAAAAGAAAGAGAACAATTTGGCAAACCTATCTGTCATTTTCAAGGCATTTCTTTTAAGTTAGCTGATATGGCCACCGAAATTGAAGCCTCAGAATTACTATTACACAAAGCTGCCTTTCTAAAAAATAATAATGAAAATATTACAACTCTAGGTGCTATGGCTAAAATGTATGCATCAGAAGTTTCCGTTAAAATTGCAAATGATGCTGTGCAAATTCATGGCGGTTACGGGTATACCAAAGATTATCCGGTTGAAAAATTTTATCGAGATGCTAAACTTTGTACCATTGGTGAAGGCACCACTGAAATTCAAAAACTTGTAATTTCCAGAAATCTTTTAAAATAATTATTTAATAATACTTTTGGGACAACCAAATAAAAAAAAATCAAATACAGTTGGCACTACTATTATTTCTGTAAATAATGTATCCATCTCCTATGAAGAAAATATAGTCATTAAAAAATTATCTTTTCAGGTAAAAAAAAGTGATAAAGTGGTAATTACTGGTGAATCTGGGAAAGGTAAATCCAGTATTTTAAATGTGCTTCTAGGATTTATCCCAATTTCTAATGGAAATATTTTTTTTTCGGATATAGAATTGTTACCAAAAAATATTGGAGAAATAAGAAGCAATATCGCATGGCTACCTCAGGAAACTGCCCTGCATTTTAACTCAGTTAAAGAAATTATTTATTCTCTTTTTTCTCTACAAAAAAACAAACCTAATACTCCCAGCAAAGCAGATATCCATCAATTACTAAGCCAATTGAACATCTCATCAATCTTGCTTGATAAAGAAATGGATGAAATTTCCGGAGGTCAAAAACAGCGAGTTTTACTTGCCGCAGCACTTTTATTAAAAAAAGAAATACTGATCATTGATGAACCAACTTCTGATCTGGATGAGAAGAATAAAAAACTGATTACTGATTTTATTTTAACACAAAAAGAACTAACTGTTATTGCGGTTTCACACGACCCATACTGGATCAAACATTCAAATAAAATAATTACGTTATGAAAGGTGTGACTGACATAGATAATCTCTCCTTAATATTGGGATATATTATCCTAATAATACCATTTTATATTCTTTGGCATTATAAAACAGGTTTGGTTAAAGATGCTTTTATTGCATTTATTCGTATGACCATTCAATTATTATTGGTGGGCTTTTATTTGGAATTTATATTTGAACTAAATAGTTCAATTCTTAATTTATCATGGGTTTTATTGATGACAGTTCTTGCTACATATACTGTTATCAACAGAAGCGAACTAAACATTAAAGAATTTTTTTTACCCATATTTATCGCCATTGTGTTAAGTGTTTTGATTATTGATGCTTATTTTTTAGGATTTATTATCAGATTAAATCATCTTTTTGATGCAAGATATTTAATTCCAATTACCGGAATGTTATTAGGGAATTCTATAAAAACGATCATAATTGCATTGAACACTTACTACAAGCAGCTCAAAAAAGAAAAAGAGTTATACAAATGGTATTTGGCAAATGGAGCAACCAGACAGGAAGCGCTGATCCCTTTTAAAAAAGAAGCATTAAAAAGTGCTTTTAACCCAGTAATTGCAAATGTTGCTATTGTTGGCTTGATCTCATTACCCGGAATGATGACGGGTCAGATTCTTGGTGGAAGTAGTCCGGCAGTTGCGGTTAAATATCAAATTATGTTGATGATTATGGTATTTTCTTCTTCTATTTTCAGTGTATTTCTAAGTATTTATTTTGCTGACAAAAAAGTTTTTGATGCCTATGACAATTTAAAGAAGATTGGTAAAACCAAATAATTGTTTCTATTTTTCCTTAGGAGTGAGTCCCATTTCTGTTCCTTTTTTAATCATGTAAGCATAAGCTTCATCATAATCATTAGAAATTTTGCCATCTAAGATCGCATCTTTGATAAATTCTTTTAAAGTACCTATTTCACGACAAGGTTTTAAATTAAATGTTTCTATAATTATTTCACCGGTGATAGGTGGCTGAAAATTTCTTACTCTGTCTCTCTCTTCTACTTCTTTGATCTTTAACCGTACTTTCTTAAAATTATTTTTGTATTGATTTTCTCTCTTTTTATTTTTCGTTGTGATATCTGCCTCACAGTGCGTCATTAAATCATCAATATCCTTACCTGCATCAAAAACTAATCTTCTCACAGCTGAATCTGTGACATTTTCAGCAAGTATTACCGGCCTAGAACTAAGTACTACAATTTTCTCCACATATTTCATTTTTTCATTCAATGGCATATGCAATCTTCTGAAGATCTTCTTTACCATTTTTGAACCAATAAATTCGTGACCATGAAATGTCCACCCAATTTTTTTATCAAATTTTTTAGTAGGTGCCTTACCAATATCATGCAACAAAGCAGACCAACGCAACCATAAATTATCTGTAGTTTTTGCAATATTATCAACCACTTGCAGCGTATGGTAAAAATTATCTTTATGTTTTTGTCCTTTGATTTGTTCAACACCACTCAAGGCAGTCAATTCTGGCAAAATATAAACCAATAAATTGGTATCATACAAAAGTTT
Source organism: Flavobacteriaceae bacterium (assembly GCA_016744615.1). GTDB lineage: Bacteria > Bacteroidota > Bacteroidia > Flavobacteriales > Flavobacteriaceae > Lutimonas. Next base: position 2,513 of record JADGEA010000139.1, on the reverse strand, counting down.
TAAACCAATAGATGGCTTATCAGTCATTAAAATTTTGTGCAATTCATCCACAATTCTTTCAGAAGAAATAATTTTCAACCTTTCTGAATTTCTTCCAATAGCATTTAATGACTCTTCTTCAATTTCAAAACTCAATTGTGTTGCAAAACGAATAGCTCTCATCATTCTTAAAGGATCATCACTATAGGTAATATCAGGATCTAATGGCGTTTTTATGACCTTATTTTCAAGATCTTCCATTCCGTTAAACGGATCTAACAACTCACCATAATTAGCTTGGTTCAAACTAATTGCCATTGCATTAATCGTAAAATCCCGACGATTTTGATCATCCTGTAAAGTTCCTGTTTCCACTTCAGGATTTCTGCTGTTTTTAGAATAGGATTCTTTTCTGGCTCCAACAAATTCCAAATCAATAATTTCTTTTGACACTTTATCCGGATAGCGAACCATAGCAGTTCCATAGGTTTTAAATATTTGAACCTTTGGTTTTTCGGGTATCAACTGAGCAACTTTTTTTGCTAGATCAATTCCGCTTCCAACTGCCACAAAATCAATATCCTTTTTATAAGGTCTACTCAATAAAAAATCTCTTACATAACCACCAATTACGTAAGTTTCCAATTGCAATTCAGCTACAGCCTCAGCAACAATATCAAAAACAGGAAGCTCAATGGCTTTTATGTATTTTTTATTCAACATTATTATTTTCTAAGAAATTCTATTTTACCTTTATTACTAATTTTAACTAATTGTGAAGATCTGTTCTGCTTTTCTTCTCGATGCAAATTTACCACATATTCTACTTTATTTAAAAGAGTTTCATCAATTTCATCAAAGCTTTTTGGAGAAGGCTTACCACTGTAGTTAGCAGAAGTAGAAACAATAGGTTTTCCAAAATCATAAATTAATCTTTGACAAAATTCATCATTTACAATTCTAATGGCTACCGTATTATCATCTGCAATTACATTTACTGCCAAACCTTTAGGTTTTTTATAAATTACAGAAGTTGGACGAGATGTTCCTGCTAAAACACAAGTTACTTTACCTGGCAGATTCTTGATATGTTTTTGCAACATTTCCATTCCATCTACCAAAATGATCAAACTTTTAGATTCTTTTCTTTGCTTTAATTCAAAAACCTTAGCAACAGCATTTTCATCTGTAGCATCACAACCAATGCCCCAAATGGTATCTGTAGGATAAACAATAAGGTTTCCCTTTTTCAAAGCTTTTAAAGTATTTTTTATTTCTACTTCCATTATTTCATTACTTTTTCATCAAAAATGGCTTGTTTTTTATATAACTGCTTAAGTTTTTTATATCGCATTCTTACACCATTAGAATGATGTGAAGCTATAACTATTCCTGCTTTACCATCTAAAAAACCAAATCGGATAAAAAATTCAATAAAAAATCTTATTGGAGGTTTTAAAGATGTATGATAAAAATTAACATTACTTTTTTTAGCTAATAAAGACTGCGCTTTTAAAATTGCATAATGCTCAAGTTTTTGATTATACTGCTCGAAACTCATATAGGAATAATGATCAATTCTATTTTTAAACCTACCTATATTCCCATTAAAGCTAATTTTTTCATGAACCAGTGCTCCATTATATCTGCACTTATCTTTCCTAAACAACCTAATCACTTTATCTCTACGCCTTCCTCCGTATTTGATCCGTTTATTATAATAATAAAAAGTTCGATAAACATCAAAGCCTACCAAATTTTTGGTATTACACAATGCACCTATAATTTCTTTTTTAAGTTTATCTGAAATTCTTTCATCAGCATCTAATATATAGATCCAGTTATGCTTTGCTTTTTTAATGGCATAATTTTTTTGAGATGAAAAGTTATCAAATTCACGTTGTATAATTTTTGCATTGTGTTTTTTTACCAACTCTATGGTTTGATCTGTACTATAAGAATCAATTACGATGATCTCATCAGCAAAAGAAACTGAACGAATCGCATCTTCAATATGAATCTCTTCATTAAGTGTTGGGATGATAGCTGTAACTTTCTCTTTTGCCATTTATAATAAAAATCAATATTTTAAGATTGTAAAAATACATTTTTTTCGAATGTAAGATTTATTTACAGTCAATATTACTCCATAAATATGATAAAATTTGAGTAATTTCAACATAAATCATAATAGTAAATAAAGATAGTATTGTGTTTTTTTACTAAATTTGATCAAAATTGTAAAGTGTAATGGGTTTTATATTTAAATGGAATAAGAAGAAACAAAAAGACTCTGTATTTCTTTCATATGATGCGCACAGAAATAATTTAGGCGATATTATCAGTCCACTGATAGCCAACCAATTTAGCCCAAAAAAAGTAATACGCATCTCAAAGAATAAATGCAAGCGAGTAGAGCACTATTTTATGATTGGTTCTATTCTTCAAAGATGTACAAAAAATTCAATAATTTGGGGTAGTGGTTTCATTTCTGAAAGTTCTGTTTGTAAAGAAATTCCAAAAAGAGTTTTAGC
>JADGEA010000138.1 GCA_016744615.1 Flavobacteriaceae bacterium | reverse complement strand
AACATTAACAGAGGCACATGATCCTAAAATAAATAAAAATAATATGGGTAATACTTTTAATAATTTCATTTGTCTAATATTAAGTGTAAAATTTAATGCAATCTAAAATTATTTGATCTTGTTGATTATATCTCAAACAATATGATTTTTAACAAAATGTTTGCATTTTAAATAACATCAAGTACCGTGCCAAAATCACCATTTCTTCACTTGGTAGCAGGCAATGGATAACAATCTATTAAATGAAAATTATGAGTGATTTAGATTAAAAAAAATCATTTAAAAAATTATCAGTATGCATCTTTTTTCTGATTAAAGTCATATGGGCAGTGTTTGCAATTGTTTTTACAACAATATCCTCTTTTTAGGTGATATTTTTCGGTAAATACTTTAAAACCATCTTTCGAGTAATAAAAATCTTCAGGTTCTAGTTTATTATTTTTAAATTGCATGCGCAAAAATATTTGATTAAAATTTAATTTCCCCTTATTAAATGATATTATTTTCAAAATATTTGTTTCTCCATAGTTTTAACGCTATTGCCATTTGGCCTTTTATTATATTGAAGAACAAAGAATTGAAAAATGATGATGTTTTGATAAATCATGAGAAAATACATTTGCAACAGCAAAAAGAAATGCTATGGGTGTTCTTTTTTTTATGGTATTTGATTGAGTTTTCAGTAAAACTGTTCAAGTATAAAAAACCTATATTCGCCTACAGAAACCTGAGTTTTGAAAGGGAAGCCTATGCAAATGAAAAGGATAAAATATTTTTGAATAAACGCAGATTATGGAATTTTTTAAACTATCTATAAGTGAGTGAAGTTGCAAATAAGGTTGTTAATCAACAAGTAATATTAAAGGAGTTAGAAGAGTTTGAAATTTCTCTTTTCATGAAACGAGAAGATCAAATTCATCCCTTTATTTCGGGGAATAAGTATAGAAAATTAAAGTATAATGTGTTAAAAGCTGATGAGCAAAATACACAAACCCTTTTAACCTTTGGTGGAGCCTATTCAAATCATATTAGTGCCGTTGCTTTTGCCGGAAAGGAATTTGGATTCAAAACCATAGGAATTATCAGGGGTGATGAATTGGGGCGGGATCTTGATTTAACTTTAGGTCAGAATATTACCCTGCGTTTGGCGTATGATCATGGTATGAAATTTAAGTTTGTGAGCAGAAGTGATTATCGGTACAAGCATACACCTGAATTCATAGAAGAGCTAAAAAATGAATTTGATGATTTTTATTTGGTGCCAGAAGGAGGTACAAATGATCTAGCCGTTAAAGGATGTAAAGAAATTTTAAAGGATGATGATGGTGTTTTTGATGTTATTTGTTGTGCAATTGGAACAGGAGGAACGATTTCAGGTATCATAAACTCTGTAAATAAAGATCAAAAAGTATTGGGTTTTCCTGCCTTAAAAGAAAATTTTTTACATAAAGAAATTGAGAAATATACAACAGACGATAAAAATTGTAGTTTAATACGGGATTATCATTTTGGAGGTTTTGGGAAAGTTAGTGTGGAATTGATTACTTTTATAAATAATTTCAAAAAAGAAACTGGTATTCCTTTAGATCCTATCTATACGGGCAAGATGATGTTTGGAATTGTAGATATGATCAAAAAAGGAATTTTTAAAAAAGGAACAAAGATATTGGCAATCCATACCGGAGGTTTACAAGGAATTGATGGGATGAATAGTAGGTTAAAGAAGAAGAATTTAGAATTGATTTACAAATGAAAAGATTAAAATTTATTTTTTTATTGATGATTTCTATGGTATTGTTTGCTAGTTGTAGTTCTTCTAAAAAAACAGTTTCATCTGAGTCTGAAAAAAGAGAAGTTTTATCAAAAAGTGATGTTATTTTTCAAAAATTCGAAAAAAAATACGGTTACAATTTGAATTCTAATACACTTGCATATGTTAACAGATATAAGCATGTAGCTATTGAAGATATGGAAATTTACAAAATACCTGCAAGTATAACTCTGGCACAAGGTATTTTGGAGTCTGGTAGTGGGGGAAGTAACCTTGCATTAAAATCAAATAACCATTTTGGTATCAAATGCCATAAGGACTGGAAAGGAAAAAAAGTAAGACATGATGATGACAGAAGAAGAGAATGTTTTAGAAAATATGCACATCCAGAGGAATCATTTGATGATCATTCCAAGTTTTTAACTACTAGAGGAAGATATGAACCTCTGTTCAACCTTCGGGAAGATGATTATAAAGCCTGGGCAAAAGGATTAAAAAAAGCAGGTTATGCTACAGATAGAAAATACCCTAAAAAATTGATCATAATTATTGAAGATTATAATTTGTATGAATATGATGATTTGGTTTTGAGTCACCAAAAAAAGAAAAAACCCAGGCATACGCAATATGAGTTAGTTGCCAATACTGATTCTGATAATTATATTGTAGTAAATAAAGGAGATACATTATATTCGATTGCAAGGAAAAATAGTGTTACGATTTCAGACCTAAAATCAATTAACGATTTAACATCCAATGAAATAAGTATAGGGCAGAAGCTATTTTTATCCAAATAAAAAACCTGTAAAATATTTATTCTTACAGGTTTTTGAATTTATTAATTATATTTCACCACTTTTTACCATATACCATTACCTCTTCCTCTGTTTTTACTTTTTCCTTTCATCATATTTCCTTTTTTACACATTCTAGTCATTTGGTTTTTTTGCATTGTTTTCCATTGGGTATATTGATTAGATTTTAGAATGCTTTTTATTTGAGTTTGATATACCAATTGGTAATCTAACATTTTGTTCCTCATAGCAAATCTTTCATCAGATGTTGGCATTTTGTTATTGCTCATCATGGCTCTGCAAGATTCCATTTTTTGATTTCTCTCAATTGAACGTTTTTTGTTTATCTCTAAGATTTGCTTTTGTTGAGAAGAATTTAGGTCTAATGCCAGAGTCATTTTTTTTGTTTGAAGAATTGCATTTTGCTCTGGTGTAAAATTTGTCATTCTTCCCATTTTACCATTTCGATTTTGGGCAAAGGAAACGAAGGTCATTCCAATAAATAAGATACTAAATAAATATTTCATGATTTTTTAAATTTTAATGTTTGATACTTTGACAAATAATAACAAATAAGGTTTAAGAATGTAGCATTAATTTTTTGTTAAATAAAATTTCGAATTATTTAGAAACAATTAATATCTTTAACTAACCGTTCAGTCAAAAAACATAATGTCACCACGAACAGAAAGTCAAAACGAAGAGATTAGAAGAAAAATGGAATCTAAAATTTTAGATTCTGCTCTTGAGTTATTTGCTAATGAAGGATATGGCGGTACATCAATGCAGATGATTGCTTTGAAGTGTGGTGTTTCAAAAGGGAATTTGTATAACTATTTTAAAAGTAAGCAGGATTTGCTTGAAGGAGTGTTGATTTCTGGTTTAAATCAGGTTTCAAAATCTTATGATAAATAAATTTAAATAACAGATGAAACATTATTTTATAATTGGGTTTTTGATCTTTTCTTTTTTTACTTCCGCGGAAGCGCAAACAGCAAAAGAAATAATAACAAAAGCAGATCATAAAGCAAGGGGAGATTCGCAAATAGCAACAATAAGTATTACTATTGTAAGACCAAAATGGACAAAAAATATGATCATGAAATCTTGGTCAGAAGGAAATAAGTATATGGCAAGTGTGATTTTAAAACCTGCTAAAGAAAAAGGAATTGTTTATTTGATGCGTGAAAAAGAGATTTGGAATTATATGCCTTCCATTAACAGATCCATTAAGTTACCTCCTTCTATGATGATGCAAAGTTGGATGGGAACTGATATGACCAATGATGACCTGATCAAACAATCTTCACTTGTAAAAGATTATAGCCAGGGTATTGTTGCCGAGGAGAAATTAACCGGATTAGATGTCTGGAAAATTGAATTGACTCCTCACGAGAATGCTGCAGTGGTATGGGGAAAAATATTGGTATGGATAGATAAGAAAGATTATATGCAAGTGAAGATAGAGTTTTATGATGAAGATGATTTTTTGGTAAATACAATGAATGCAACTAAATTCGATGTTTTTGATGGTAGAAAATTACCAGCTATTTTTGAATATATTCCTGCCGATAAGGGAGGTCAGAAAACATTGATCGAATATCAATCACTTAAATTTGACAAGCCCATTGATAAGCAAATATTTTCTACAAACTATATGAAAAGACTACGTTAAAGGAATTAATATTCAAACTTATGAATCTAAAATTAGTTTGGCGGAACATTTGGCGGAATAGAAAAAGAAGTATCATTACGATCGTTTCTATTGCTTTAGCTGTTTTTTTGGCAATTTTTATGCGTAGCATGCAACTAGGAATGTATGCTAATATGATTGAAAATGTTGTAGGATCTTATACCGGATATATTCAAATTCATGGAAAGAATTACTGGGAAGAAAAAACATTGGATAATTCCTTAAAATATGAAAAGGATCTGGAAGGATCTATTCTTGAAATAAATGGTATTGAAGCTGTAATTCCAAGGCTGGAATCATTTTCACTTGCATCAAATGATACGGTTACCAAGGGGGTTTATATCAATGGGGTAATTCCTGAAAAAGAAAAACTGATAAAGCCAATCTCTTCCAGAATCATTAGGGGAGAATTATTTAAAAATAATGGTCAAATATGCATTGGTAAAGGTGTATCTAAATTTTTTAATCTAAAAATAGGAGATACATTGGTGATCATAGGGCAAGGGTATCACGGAATGAGTGCTGCTGGAAAATTTCATATTGCAGGAATTGTTGATATGAAAAATCCAACTTTAAATAATATGTCTGTTTTTATGTCACTAAAAGCTTTGCAAAATTATTTAAGTGCAGATGGGATTATTACCAATTTAATTGTTGTAAAAGAAGAGGGTAGTGATGAGAAGTCACTTCGAAAAATCATTGAAAATAAATTGCATGATGATTATGAAATAATGACCTGGCAGGAAATGTTGCCCGAACTAGAACAAACAATTTTAATTGATAGTATTGGCGGACTCTTAATGGTTGCTATATTATATATGATTATCACTTTTGGAATTTTTGGAACCATTTTGATGATGACACAGGAAAGGATGTATGAATTTGGTGTGATGGTTGCCATTGGAATGAAAAAGATAAAACTGATGGTAATTGTCTTGATCGAAACAATAATGTTAACCTTGTTGGGAGTTTTGTTAGGAATTATTGCGGTGATGCCGATAAGTTATTATTTTCATTTAAATCCATATGTTTTACCTGGAGATCAGGCAGTTGTTATGGAGAAATTTGGATTTGAATCGGTTGTCCCGTTTTCAATTGATTATCAAATACCATTGTATCACGGATTGTTAATATTTGCAATAGCATTGATCATTACATTTTATCCTTTGATAATCATTGCAAAATTAAAGCCATTGAAGGCAATGAAAATTTAATTAATTGTCGAAAACCGAAATTTTAAAAGTCTTATGCGGACTTTTAAAATTTAACTTTGAGACTTTAGACTAAATGAGATGTTAGTAAAAATAGCCTGGAGAAATATATGGAGGAATAAACTACGAAGCATTGTAGTATTACTGTCTATTATATTAGGTATATGGTCAGGGCTTTTTATTATGGCAATGACCCTTGGTTTGAATGAGCAAAGAATGAGTGGTGCTGTAAATACTTATTTATCTCATATTCAAATTCATGATCTAGATTATCCAATTGATCAAAAATTAAAGCAAACCATAAAAGAACCAAATAATATTTTGGAAGTTATTTCTAAGGAAATCGGTATCAAGAGTTTTAGCAAAAGGCAAATTGCCAATGGTATGGCTGCATCTGCAAAAGGTACTTATGGTGTTCAAATATTAGGGATAGCTCCTGAAGAAGAAAAAAAGGTTACAGCAATTTCAAACCATTTGGTTCAAGGTACTTATTTCGAAAAATTTAAAAGAAATCCGGTAGTTCTTGGTGAAAAGTTGGCAAATAAATTAGGTTTAAAGGTTAAATCCAAAATTATTTTGACATTTCAAAATAGCAATGGTGATTTGGTCTCATTTGCAGGAAGGATCGAGGGAATTTTTAAAACAAATAGTTCGGTTTTTGATAAATTATCCATTTTTGTTAAACAAAAAGACCTAGCAAATTATACTGGCTTAGGTGATAAAATTCATGAAATAGCAGTATTGACCAATTCGATGGATAATGTTGAAAAGGTGAAATCAGATCTAAAAAAGGTTGGAAAAAATTATAAAGTAGAATCATGGGATGAATTGTCACCGGAATTAGGATATGCTCAGGAAATGATGGGAACTATGGTTTATATTTTTATGGGAATTATTTTACTGGCTCTTTCTTTTGGAATTGTTAATACCATGTTGATGGCTGTATTAGAACGGAAAAAGGAACTTGGGATGTTAATGTCGGTTGGGATGAATAAAAAGAAAATATTCTTTATGATTGTTTTGGAAACACTTTTTTTGGCAATGATCGCTACACCCATAGGTATGTTACTTTCTAAATTTTCAATTGATTATTTTGAAAAACACGGAATTGATCTTAGCTCAGTTGCTCAGGGGCTAGAGAGTTTCGGAATTGGAAGTAGGATATATACCTATTTACCTAATAATCTTTACTTTAAAATTACCTTATTTACCTTAATTGTTACATTGATAGCATCTATATTTCCTGCAAGGAGAGCGTTAAAACTAAATCCGGTAGAAGCTTTGAGATCATTGTAAATCAAATAATAATAGCTATGGCAGTAATTGAAACAAAAAATCTAAAAAAAATATATAACCAGGGTTCTGATATTGAGGTGAGAGCGGTTGATGGAGTTTCTATTGAAATTGAGAAAGGCGAATTTACTGCTATTGTAGGGGCTTCTGGTTCAGGAAAAACTACTTTATTGAACTTGATTGGAGGTTTGGATAAACCAACAGATGGTGAAGTGATGATCAATGGAAAAAATATTGCAAATTTATCAGAAAATGAAATGATAGATTTTAGATTGAATAATATTGGTTTTGTATTTCAATCGTATAATTTAATTCCGGTTTTGAGTTCCATTGAAAATGTGGAGTTTATTATGTTAATGCAAAATAAACCAAAAGCAGAAAGAGATCAAAGAGCAAAAGATCTATTGAGATCTGTAGGTTTGGAAAAAGAACTACACAAAAAACCGGGTAAACTAAGTGGAGGTCAGCAACAAAGAGTTGCAGTTGCAAGAGCGCTTGCATCAAAGCCCCAATTTGTTTTGGCAGATGAGCCAACAGCAAATCTTGACTCAAAGGCAACCAATGAATTGCTAGATATTATGTATCAGTTAAATCAAGATGAAGAAATGACCTTTGTATTTGCTACCCATGACCAGCGTGTAATTGACAGGGCAAAAAGGGTTATTACCATTGATGACGGGAAAGTAATATCTGATATTAATTCTCCTCAATAGGGTTGGGAATGTGTTTGTAATATGAAAAATAATTTACATTGAAAAACTATATAAAATTCATATTAATTCTCTTATTTTTTAGTTTAAAAGTCTATTCTCAGGAAAAAACTACAAAAATTGATCTGGAATTTAATGGATATATCAAATATATGAATACAACTATGTTTGGTATAAATGATCAGGTTAAATTTGATAATTTAATTCATAATAGGCTTAATTTTAAAGCTTATTTTAATGAAAATTTCAAGTTTGTTGCTGAGGTGAGAAATCGTGCTATCTGGGGCTATTCTGTTAAAAATATTCCTGGATATGATCAATTGGTTGATATGGATAATAATGAAATTGACATGTCCTTTTTTATTATAAATAACGATAATTTTTTGTTACATACCAATGTAGAAAGATTGTATTTAGATTATAATTTTGGTGATTGGGAAGTGCAGGTTGGTCGTCAAAGGATTAATTGGGGAAAGAATATGGTTTGGAATCCAAATGATCTTTTTAATGCTTATAATTTTATTGATTTTGATTATGAAGAGCGCCCTGGTACAGATGCAATTAGAGTACAATACAATACTTCCAATTTTTCAAATATTGAAATAGCATATAGTTATGGCAGTGATCTTGACAGCTCTGTACTTGCTGCTAAATATTTATTTAATTTAAAGAATTATGAAGTACAGTTTTTGGCTGGAAGTTATTATAAAGACTATGCTTTGGGAATGGGATGGGAAGGAAGTTTAAAGAACGCAGGTTTTAAAGGAGAAGCTACATTTTTTATACCAAAAGAATCTTCTGAGACGGATAAATCAGTACTGGCAACTTCTATGTCGGTTGATTATTATTTTAAAAATGGTATAAATTTTATGGGTTCTTTTTTATATAATTCTGGCGGAATATCTCATATTGATGATATTGGTATTGGAAATATTCCCTTCGCTAATTTATCTGCCAAGAATTTGATGCCCAATAAGTTCTCTCTTTTTGCACAGGCCGGAAAAATGTTTACTCCAGCAATTAACGGAACTTTAGCTGCCATCTATGCAATGGAACTTCAAACGGTTTTTATCATGCCAAATTTTAGTTATTCGATCAAAGATAATTTTGATTTGGATGTTATTGCTCAGTTATATGTTGGTTCGCTAAACCAAAAATATGATTATGTGTATAATAGCATGTTTTTAAGATTAAGGTGGAGTTTTTAGTAAAAAAAATCATTTTAAAATAGAATTTATCATTTAGATAAAGCTTTTAAACATGTATATTTGTGAGTATATAACAAGTTGTAGGTAATTTCCACAAATTAATACATAAATTATGAAAAAAGGATTATTATTATTATTATTTCTATCGTCAAGTCTAATAGGGTTTACACAAACAGAAAACTATGGTACAAAAAAGATTAGCAAATGGACATTTGAAAAATTTCCTCTACATTATATAGCAACCCCTGCTAATGCCAAAATTTCAACAAATACTTTAACAGGTAAAACTATAGGCTATCAAGAGTATAATGAATCTGGTCAAGTAGATGGTCTTTCATTAACTATGAGAAATGATGGAATATACCCAAGTAGTGCATCATACAGTTATAAAGGAGTAGTTGTTTACAGCACCTCTTTTTTTCCTAATTCAAATAAAGCTCAGTTAGTGGTAAATTTCAACGAAAAAGGAAATAAAAATGGTTATCGAATTTTCCGAAATCTTAAGCAAGAAGGTGGATATACAGAAAATATTAAAATATATAAAGATGGTGATTTAATTGAATCTGACGGAGTTAAACTCAATCATATTGAAATTTCATCTACTTTCAACAACAATGTACTAAATGGAATATTTAGAATTAAACCAAGTAGTTATTCAACAAGAACATTTCAAGGTTTTTGTGAAAGTGGTAAATTAGAAAATATAAAAGAAATTTCAAGAAGCATAGGTGGTGGGATAGAAGGTGATGAAGTTGTTTTTTTAACAGACTCAATTATTCTAAAAAATGACATTGGTAATGGAAAAACTGAAAACTACAAATATCCTTTAATCAGCAATCCTATAATCACAGATTCAGATGAAATAATTGAAAATTATGGCAATCTAAACGGTTATCCATATTTAAATTTAAAAGGTGAAGGTGACTTTTCAATTGATTATTTGGTGTTAGTTGTTACCAAACATCATCCTAAGCCACTTAAAGCAAAATTAAAGTACACTGATAAGCTTCTTGACGGAGATTTTACATTTCGAACATATATCTCCAATAATTCCTCAAATATATATACATACACTGGAGAATATTATGATATATCGGGTAAATCCGTTAAAGGAAAACTTTTAAATCTTTCAAAGACAATTATTAAAATAAATACTAAAAATGGAGAGATTGTTTTACATAAAATAATTGAATATATATTCAAAGATGGTGAAATTACACAAAATGATTATGTTCCAAAAGTAACAAATGAACCAATATCTACAAAGAGTCTAAAATTGGAGTATCCTGTATTACTAACAAACTTAAAAGAAAATGAATTCAAATATGGGTATTTTTATTTTGATAAAAATAATTTTGACCTTTCAAAATATATACGAATTATCACTACAAAGCAAAAAAAGCCTATTGAACAAAATATGAATGAAAACAATGGTTTACTTGATGGTGATTTTGAATTTGAAGGTAAATTATCAAGACCTAGTGGATTTAATTCTTATTATGTCTACGGTCACGTAATAGGTAAAGCAAATATGGGTGTAATAAGGAATGTCGCTATTTCTTATGAAAGAAAAGAGAATTATCGTAATCAAACATTATACAATAAAACTGAATATTCAATTAAAGGCGATACGTTAGATTTTACATTATATCTATCAAATAAAAAAGTTTATAATGAACTATTGCAAATTTCAAAAATAAAAAAGCTGACCAATTTAAATGAATTATCAACATATGGTGATTACATCTATTATAAAGATAATGATGTATTATTTTCATTTTTAGATAATCTACAATTCTTGGAAAAAGGAGAAACTTTATTAACAAAGGATGAGAGAAAAATAATAGAGTTTAACAATAAATCAAATACTTACAAAAAAAATAAAAAAAAGGTAAATGAACTTTATATTGTATATAAGAAAATATACATAGTTGATGATGAAATATTAAAGATAAACAAAAAATATTTGTTTAGAGCTTACAAAATATCAATAAATGAACTTGATATAAAAATTAATTCAGACGGGGATAAATATTCAAAAGAAAAAAGTTTAACAAAAGGTATTAGTCTAACAAATAAAATGATTGAGTTATTTAATAAAGACACTAAAGAGCTTGAAAAATCATTAAAAAAACAAAAAAATCCTACTGAAATTTTAAAAATTTTAGGAGTTAATTAATTACAATCAAAATCTATGATAAATATTGATGATACGATTAAGGATATTGCTAATCAAGAACTTTCTTCATTGCTAAAAATCGTAAAAGATGGTTTCAATCAGAAAAAAGTATTCCATATAAACTGTACTGAATTTATAGACTACAATTATAAAGATATTCGTAAATCTGATAAATATAGAGAATTGTTTTCTGATTTAGAAAGACTCTCGGGTTCTGTTTTATACTATTTTGAAATTACCTCTGATTGTAGTTCAAAAGTAATAGTCCAAAGTATTAAAAGATATAGTTCTCTACCTAACTCAAAAAATATTCCGGCAATTAAAAAGAATTATTCAAATACAAACATCCTTTATGTTGGAAAAGTTAAAAAGAATTTTTTGGGGAGAGTAATACAACACTTTGGATTTTATAAAGTAAATGGAACTCAAGGTCTTCAATTGTACTATTGGGCAAAAGATTTAAATTTAAAACTGAAATTGACTGCTATTCAATTTGAAAAGGATGCAGAGAATCTAATGCCAATATTTGAAAAAAAAATAGCAGATATCCTAAAACCAATCATTGGAAAGCATAAATAAAATACTACCTACAATAAATAGCCTTCATACGGCTTGTAAAGCCAAGTA
>JADGEA010000137.1 GCA_016744615.1 Flavobacteriaceae bacterium | reverse complement strand
TTCATTGAAAACAATATTTTCATTTCCTTCAAATTTTCTCCTTCTGATCAATGAATTTACACGAGAATTTAGTTCGGCCAAATGAAATGGTTTGGTTATGTAATCATCTGCACCCCAATCAAGTCCTTTTAATTTATCGTCAAGAGAATCTTTAGCAGAAACTATGAGTACTCCGGTTTCCGCTTTTGTTTTTTTAATAAATTTCAAAAGATCTAAACCATTGCCATCAGGTAAATTAATATCTAAAATAACAATATCATAATCATAGCTAATCAGTTTATCTTCAGCATCAAAATAGGTTGCGGCCTTTTCACAAACAAACTCCTCCTTTTTTAAATATTTATAGGTAGTGTTTAGTAATTCTATTTCATCTTCTACGATTAAAATTTTCATCTTCTTTTCAATTTAAATTGTTTTTTATTGATAATTTGATACAATTAATTTGCTATAAATCAAAATTTAATTGATCATTCGTGTCTACAAAATCTTTGTAAGTAATACAAAAATAGTGTTTTAAAATCATAAAACAGGATAAACTAAAAATATACGTTGCTCTCGTTTTTCCTGAAATTAAATATCTGGTCTTTTTATGGTGAGATGAAATAAATCAAAAAAACATTCGTTATAGAATCTCAATTATCAATTAAATAAATTTGTGCTATGAAAAAAGTTTATTTTACTGTTGTTATTGTCTGTACCTTATTTTTGCAAAATGACTTGTTTTCGCAAAGGTTTGATAATATCGATAAGAATCCAACCGATATAGCCTACTGGCGTAAAAATAAAGTTTCCAAACCATTGGTTAAAGTTATTTATAGTAGACCGCATAAAAGTGAAGAAAATATCTTTGGTAGTCAGGTTCCGTATGGTGAAATATGGAGAACAGGAGCTAATGAGGCAACTGAAGTGAAGTTCTATAAAGATATGATGTTTGGTGGTAAAATTGTAAAAGCAGGTGCATATGTAATGCATACCATTCCGGGAGAAAGTGAATGGATAGTTATACTAAATAGCAATCTAGATACGTGGGGAGCATCTTTTTATGATCAATCAAAAGATGTAGTTCGAATAAAAATTCCGGCAAGGAAAGCAGAGGAATTAGATATTTTTTCTATTGCTTTTAAACAAAATTTTAAAAACTGTTTTATGGTATTGGCATGGGATTCTACTCGTATCAATATCCCACTTAATGCACAGGCAGAGATATTGGCAAGGATCTAAAAAAGAACAAGCTAATTTCTTTATCAATATAGTGTTCAATATTATTAATTTTCATTTGCTATGAAAAAAAGAAACATCAAAATATCTATTGCAATTTCTTTTGTATTTTTTATAAATACTACAGTAAGCGCTCAGGATTTTCCAAATTTGGATCAAAGTCCGCATGACATTGTTTACTTCAGAATTAACAAAATATCGCCACCAACCATCAAGGTTTTATATGGTAGACCACAAAAAAAAGGAAGAGATGTTTTTGGCGATTTAGTTCCTTATCACAAGATATGGGGTGTAGGGGCAAATGAAGCTACTGAAATAAAATTTTACACAGATGTTATATTTGGTGATCAAAAAGTAAACGTAGGTACTTATGTGCTTTATGCCATACCTGATGAAAAAGAATGGACACTTATATTAAGCTCCAATTTGGATGTGTGGGGTACAAAAGAATATGAACCAAAGTATGATGTAGCTAGAATTAAGGTCAAGGTTAGTCGTGCTGAATCCGTTGAAGCCTTTTCTATAGGATTCAAGGATAAAAAAAAATATATCAAAATGACATTAGCCTGGGATACTACCAGAATTTCTGTACCAATTAAAGCGTAAATTTAAAAATAATACCTCCTAAAAGCTTCTAATGCAGCATAGTCTGCAAGACCTAAAGTATTGTATTTTTCAGCAGTTTCTCTGTTTCTATCCTCAGCTCTCATCCAGAATTCTCGTGAATCATCTCCTTGAAATAAAGCTCCGTCTTTTTGTGATTGATGGTAAAAAATAGCTTGTCTTTTCTTTAAAACCTGATCTGGACTCATTGGAACGGTCATTTTAATATCATGGATATTCCATTCATACCATGCTCCACGATATAACCATACCCTGCAGTCATTCATAAAATCCTCATGCTTTAACAATTCTAAACTTGAAAATAGTGAATTTAAACAAACTTTATGTGTACTATGGGGACTTGCCAGATCTTCAGATGCATAGATCTGATGAGGTTGGATCTCAGAAATTAAAAATTTCATTATATTAAGATCAGCATCACTTAATTTATTTTTTGTAGGTGTACCTGTTTCATAAAATGGTAGATCTAAAAAATGAACATTTTCATCAGGAATTCCTAGATATCTAGTCGCTGCTATTGATTCTTTACGACGAATTACACTTTTTAGTTTTCTTACTTCCAGAGTGTCAATTTCGTATTCTTTTTTGCGGTTAAGATTTTCAATTAGTTTCTTTGCTATTGTATTCCCATCATTCAGATCAAGAGTAACTTCGGCAAATTTTATTGCTTCTTCATCTGATACTGCTATGTTTCCTGAAGTTTGGTAAGCAATGTGAACTTCATGTCCCTGTTCTACTAAACGGTCAATGGTTCCTCCCATAGAAATAACATCATCGCCTGGATGTGGACTAAATACAATTATTCTTTTTCTTGTAGGATCTTTTCTTTCAGGCCGATTCGTATCGTCTGCGTTTGGTTTTCCACCCGGCCACCCGGTAATTGTGTGTTGAAGTTTGTTGAAAAGTATGATATTTAAATTATAAGCTGAATTATGTTCCACCAATAAATTTGACATACCATTATTATTATAATCGGTATCTGTTAGCTTTAGAATTGATTTTTGCTTCAAATCACTTAGCCAAACAGCTGCTTTTAAAGTAAGCTCTTCGTTCCATTTGCAAGGTTTAACCAGCCATGGTGTTTTAACTCTAATCAGTTCCTGTGATGCGCCTTCATCTAAAACAAAAGTACAGTTGCCATGATTTTGCAGATAAGATGATGGAATTTCAGAAGTTATCTCTTCTTCAATAGCTTTTTTAACAACGGCAGCCTTGTTAAGCCCCCATGCTAATAAAACAATGCGTTTTGCTTTTCGGATAGTGCTAATTCCCATAGTAATAGCAACTCTCGGAACATTATCAATTCCTAAAAAAGAAGGAGCAGCATCTACTCGTGTAATATGATCTAATGTAATATTTCGTGTTCCTGAGTTGTAATGAGAGCCAGGTTCGTTAAATCCTATATGCCCGGTTCTACCAATACCTAGTAATTGAAAATCTAAACCACCTGCCTCAATGATTTTCATATCATAATCAATGCAAAAC
Source organism: Flavobacteriaceae bacterium (assembly GCA_016744615.1). Taxonomy (GTDB): domain Bacteria; phylum Bacteroidota; class Bacteroidia; order Flavobacteriales; family Flavobacteriaceae; genus Lutimonas. The sequence continues at coordinate 8,177 of JADGEA010000137.1, read as the reverse complement.
TGTTTTACTTTATTTGGTGCAATGGTTCCGCTTGGAATATTGATGTTTTCAGGCAGTATATCGATATGATTAAACAAATGTTCATGCATAAAATACCAGTAACTTTGGGTATTTTCCCTTTCCATTGGGTAGTATTCATCCAAATTGAAGGTAATCACATTTTTAAAACTTAAACCTTTTTCCTTGTGCATTCTCACCAGTTCTTCATAAACATCAATTGGAGATGAACCGGTTGCTAAACCAAGAATACAATTTTTCTTTTGTTTTGCTTTTTCTTTGATCAGATCTGCAATTTCATGTGCTACAATTATAGATGCTTTTTCAGAATCTTTAAAAACTACATTGTGAATTTTTTCAAATCGGGTGTCTTCAAATTGACCGGCTGCAGCATGTTTTATTCTATCTATATTCATGAGTTTGGAGTTTAAGGAATTTGAATTTATTTTTTAAGTGTGATGTTTTGTGCATCAAAAAAAAGCGCAACAGCTCCAAAGATAGCAGTTTCGGGTTGTTGAGAAGGAATTATTTTTAATTTTTTTAAACTGTGTTTGTAAATAAATGATTTAACTCTATCTAACATTGTTTTTTCAAAAAAAGGAAATGCATTTGAAATAGTTCCTCCTAAAATTATAATCTCAGGATCTGTTGTGTATAAAATTGTTTTGATAAGATTTCCCAGATCATAGCCATATTGTTCAAATACAGCTAAAGCTATTTTATCTTTATTTAAAGCTCTTTTAAGTAGTAGTTCAAATTTCATCCCGTACTTTATTTCAAAATAACTTTTAGAGCAATAATATTCAAAATCATGTTCTCTGTACGGTAAAGATCCTAATTCACCTGCACCACAATTTGTGCCTGAATATAAATGTCCTTTGAAAATAATACCGGCACCAACCCCAGTGCCTATTATAAGCCCTAATACATTTTCATATTCTTTTGCATTACCGAAATATTTTTCTCCAATAGCAAAACAGTTTGCATCATTATTTATATAAACTTTAACCTCGAAATAGCTTTCTAAAATATCTTTTAAATGGACTTCCCGCCAGGAGGGTATTTTTTGAACATTATAAACAATCCCATTTTTTACATCAACCAGGCTAGGAACACCAATCCCTATTCCTGTAATTTCATCATCAAAAACATCATAAATTGCACTAATTAATTCAGCTAAAATTTCTTCTTCACTACCCTTGTTGTGAATTTTTCTTATGATAGATTTGGTTAATTTACTATTTTTAACTTTTCCAACCAAGAGTGTATTCCCACTAAATGAAACTCCAAGAATTGAATTATTGGTGTTATTTACCATGATTAATTGTTTATTTATGCTGTTCTATCATAATACAAAGAAGCAGCACCTAATATGGCAATATTTGCTGTATTTGTAAATTTAATTTTCAGATTATTAACAGATTCTTTATAGGGGAAATTTTTAATAGATTTTAGCATAGATTCAGCAAAAAACTCTTTTGAATTTGCAATAGACCCACCAATTATTATTTTTTTAGGATCTACTGAAAACATGATGGTTTTGATAGTGTTTCCAAGATGGAAGCCAAATTCTTTATATGCCTTCAGTGCTTCAGGATTGCCTTTTAAGGCTTGTTTAAAAACTTCTTCTCCTGTTTTGTTGTAATGTATTTTAAAAAATTTTCCACTACAGTAATCTTCATAGATTCCTTCAAGGTATGGAATAGAGCCAAATTCTCCTGATCCACAATTCGTATCGCTTAATAGGTGTCCTTTTGAAATAATTCCTGAGCCCATTCCTGTACCAAGTGTTATGCCAACAAAGTTTTCGTCACCTTTTCCTTTTCCAAATTTATATTCACCCAAAGCAAAACAATTTGCATCATTATCTAGATATACGGGAATGTGAAAATGGTTTTCCAATTTTTCTTTAAGATGAACTTTTTTCCATGATGGGATGTTTTGTACACTATAAACAATGCCTTTTTCACGATCAACCAGACTTGGGATACCAATGCCAATACCATCAATATCTTTGTCGTAAACACTATCAATTACATCAATAATTACATCAATTATGTCTTGTTTATTTTCAGATTTATTGGGTATTAGACTGTATTTTTGTTTTAAAATTTTAGAATCGTCAACAAGTCCCGCAACAACTTTTGTTCCTCCAAGATCTACACCAATTATTTTTTTGTTTTCTAAAGAATTCATTTTTTCTTTTTTAGCTCAATTGTTTTATTATTGACAAGTGGTTTTGCCCAAAACCCAATGCTTAAGATATATGCCAGTAGAATAAAATTAAAAAACATTCCAACTTTTAATGATGTTAGATCACTAATAAATCCGATTAGAAGTTGTACAATTGCCCCGCCCATAATTCCACTTACCAAAATGCCAGCAAAAGCTCCATGGTGTTTTCTTAATGAATTTAAAGCGAGAGAAAAAATAATTGGATACATTACAGACAGGAAGAAACCACTTGCCTGAAAAGCATAAAGAGAAATATTTGCCGGTCCTAATAAAGCAAAGGCAAGGCTGAATATTGCAAGTAAAGTAAATAACTTTATTACCAATTTACTGTCTAAAAATTTCAATAGTACAAGTCCTAAAATTCCTCCAATAGTCATTAATCCCCAAAAATTTGCTACAGCAACGGCTCCAACGGTTTCATAATCATATTCATGATAGGTTTGTAAAAATTTAGACATCCAGTAAGAAATTCCTTGTTCTACTCCTACATATGCAAAAATTCCAAAAAAGAAAAGAATGACAGTTTTGTCTTTAAACAGAGCTAAATAGCTGTCTTTTGTTCCAACCTTTTCGTCTTCGGCAAGTTCTACTTTAGGAAATTTGATAAAAAATATTAACGCAATCATGATAAGGCTAAATAAAGCAAAGATCCAGTAAATGGAAATCCATGACATATCGGTAGGAGTCACACTTGACAAGAAATTAATTACAGGATTTGTATTTTCATCTTTGCCCAAGTTGATTACTAGCCATGAATAAACCAATGGGCTTACAAAGGAAGCTGCTCCAAAGATTAATTGTGCGATTACCGATGTAAAAGCATAATTTTCTTTCCCTCCTGACTCTCTTAATAATGGATTGATCACAACTTGTAAAATTGCCATTCCTGATCCGATTGAAAATAAAGAAAACAGAAAAACTCCAAAAGATGGAACTCCAACAAATAATAAAGATGCTGCAAATGCCAAAAGAAATCCAAAAAGCATCATTTTTTTTTCGCCATATTTTTCGGTCATGAATCCGGCTGGAATTGACATTATTCCATAGGCAATAAAAAAGGAAAAAGGTAAAAATCCTGCCATGGTTTCACTTAGATCATATGTTGAAGAAACGCTTGGGTTTAATGCCCCAAGTATATTTGATAGAAATGATATTACGAAAAAGGCCAATAAGATCAGTGCGACTGAAATATAATTTTTTTTCATTGTTGTGTTTTTAATTTTTTAACTATTTATTACTATCTGTGTTCCAGCCTTTAAAGATAAAATTTATTTCTTTGTTTTTAATGTGCTTTTTCTTTATTGTGGCGGTATAAATTTTATTTTCACCTGGTAGTAAAGAGATGTAATTATCTGACCAGATTACTGGTAAAATGGATTCTCCACTTGTTTTATCTGTAATCCTTAATTCAGTGAAAAAGGCAATTTTATCAGATGGATTATTCATTTTTATTTCAAAAATTATATTCTCATTCCTTGTTTTTTTAACGATAGAATAGGTCAAATTTATCTTTGTAAGTTTTTTTAGATCAGAATAATCGGCATATTGCTTTGAGGGTGTGTGATAATACCAGTTTGGTACCTTTGCATCATAATCTAATATATCTTGTTTTTTGCTAATCCAGTAAAAATTATCATCAATCTCATTATCAGTGTTATAAACTTTTAAACTAATAAAATAGGTATCTGAAATATTAGATATTTTGGGTAGTTCTGCTAGTTTTTTAGAAGAATTTGCAGCAATATCAGTTGTAATGGTTTTTTCAAAATATTTATTGGAATGGATATCAAATATTTTAATTGATAGTTTTAAATTATTTGCTCTATTAAGTTGATCATTTACCAAATAAACAGATTGATCACCATAATTATATATGGCATGAATAGGATTTCCAGCTTTTTTTGTTGCGTAATATGCAGCATTTGGTAATAAATAACTATCGTAAAGTTGCCAGTACATTTCTGGCCATGCCGAATTTAACATCCATTGTATGACGCCTGTTGCATCATATCTATTTGCAGAGAATGCTTCAAACATTGGGCGCATTAATTCATAGTTTAATAATTGTGCTTTAAAGGCATAATCTTCTACGTTTTTTGCAGTGCCATATCTTTTGTTTAGTGCTTCTGTAAATCTATTTAAAGTATTGAATTCATTGCGTCCACAATGATAATCCCAAACATCATTTATTGGCCATAGATCCTTTTCGGGAATCATTTTTTTAATGCTTTCTAAAGGAGGAACCTGAGCTCCCGGACCGGTCTCGGTATTAAAGCCAAAAGCACCACCATATAACGTATCTGTATACCAGTAAGAAGGAGGAACGTATGCGTATGGCCCTCTCATTTTTACACCACTTGGTCTAGATAAGGAAGTCCATTCTTTAGCCGATGACAGATAAACTCTTGTAGAGTCATATTCATTAAATATTTTAAAATAATTTTTTTCAAGTTCTGGAGCAGGTATGCAATCACTTCCCGCAAACCAGGTGAAAATAGATGGGTGATTTCGTAGCCAAACTACTTGATCTCTCCATGCTTTTGACATTAACTCAATGTCTTGTGGAGAAGTAATTCCACCGTAAGTTTCATCAACAGGTTTGCCTAAATAATCTTCCCATTCCCAGTGGCAACTCCATCCTACCATAACGAGAATTCCAAGTTGATCACATAGCTCATATATCGTATGATCCTTACCCCAAAACCCCTCTAATCTTATGGTATTCAAATTTATATCTTTTGCATATTCTAATTGAGATAAGATATAATCAGGTGTGTCATCAAGGTTCATATTGTCAACCCATCCACCACCTCTGATAGATACTTTTTCGCCGTTTATTTTAAAGCCTCTGTGGCCATTTTTGGTGAAAAAATCGGATACCTGACGAATACCAAACTCAAATTCATTTGAATCATAAGTAATATTATTTGCAATGAATTTCACTTTTGCTTTATAAAGGTTAGGTTTTCCAATAGTATGTGGCCACCATAGTTTTGGCTTATTGACATGTAATTGTTTGAATTCATTAGAATTCAAGATGATTTTCTTGTTCTCACCTGCTTTTAGTTTTACAGATTTTTTAATAATAGAACCGTTTAGTTCAATTTGTAAAACTCCAGTGATATCTTTTGAATATGATTTTAGGTTGGTTGAAAAGATCAGATCAACTTCTTCAAAGTTGTTGTTTTTGAAGTTGCTTTCTATATATGGATTTTCAATACCAACACCTCTGTTTGTAATTAAATTTACATTTCGGTAAATACCCATATTGTCATCTGGTGGAGCAGGATTCCAGTCTACAAATCCTATAGTAAAATCACCTGATTTTGGCGGAAATATTTCAATTGCAAGCGTGTTTTCCCCTTTTAGAATATATTTGTTTATTTGATATTTAAATTGTCTAAAAGGATTTATGACTTTGAGCTTTGAAGCAATCTGTTTTCCGTTGAGCCATATATTTGCGCTGTAGTTTATGCCTTCAAATTCAAGCAAATATATCTGATCTAAATTTTTGATATCAAAGGAGGTTCTATACCACCAGGATGTTTTAAATGGTTCGTTGCTAATTTTTTCAAGGTTCTTTCCTTTATAGATTTCTTTGTATGTTCCGTTTTGAACCAAAGCATTAAAAATAGTTGATGGTACATTGGTGTTGATCCATGTTTTGTCATTGTGATCGTTTGCAGAAATTGCTTTTCCGTCTGTACCTGTAAGAGTGCTGTTTTGAATCTTCCAGTTTTTTAATTGAGTTTTGTTTGTTTTTTGTGGATAAGAAATGGCAATAAAGCCAATTAAAAAGGTTAATAGCAGGTAGGTTTTCATTTTGAAATATTTAAATACGTAGTAAAAGTATTAATATTTTTATTAAATGCAAAATATTGCATTAAAATTATTTTAATTAAATAAATGTAAAACTAATTTAGTTACCCAAAATTACGTATTTATAAGTATAATTAGAGGGTGGTTAGTATTATTTTTATATAATAAAGATATTTTATTAATTTTTAAAACATGTATAAAATAAATAATTATAATATTTAATGCAATATATTGCATATTAAATATTGATTTGGAATAATGGAATATCAACTCTAGATTTGTTTATATAAAGAATCAGGTTGTTAACCTGATAATTTCAATGATTGGACAATATGCAGTATGAGAGGTAATTATAAAAATACACAAAGGATTACTTTATTCTAAGCGATGATCTTTTAATGATAAATTTTGGAGGTATAATTACGGTTTCGTCAATAATTGTACCTTTTTTAATTTGCTGAAATAAATTTTCAGCAGCTTTTTTACCAATTTCAGAACCTAAAAATTGAATAATAGATAAAGTAGAAGCAGAAACAGTGTTGTTTGTATCACTGCTAAAACTTACAAGCAAAATATCTTTAGGTGCTCTAAGGTTATTTTTTTGTAGCCAATTAATAATTTGATAGGCAACAGTGGTGCTAGGGGATAAAATCGCATCGGGAAGTTTATTTTGTTTCAATAGTTTATCTAAGCGATCGTAGATTTTTTCCTCACTTATTGTATTTGAAAAGATATTCTTTACATTATTTAAACCGGCTTCAGTCATAGCATCCGTATATCCATCAATTATATCAGCATAATATGAGTTATTCATATTTCCTGTAAAGACAACAATATCTTTGCATTTCATTGAAATAAAATGATTTACAGCTTTGTATGCACCATTGGAAATATCAGGAATAATTTTACACGAGTTAGGTGTGTGATTTGTTTTATTTATAAAAACCGTTGGAATATTTTGATTTAATAACTGGTTCAAATGGCTTGTTTTTGAACTTTTGTCAAATAAAGCAACTATTACTCCTTTAATGTTTAAGTCAACAAGAGAACTGGCATACTTTTCTTCAATTTCAAGTGAATTATTTGTAAAGGCGATGTATAAATTATATCCTTTTTTTAAATAATACTGCTGAATACTTTTAATAGCATCCCTGTAAAAAGGAGTGTTGAGATCTGGAACCATAAAACAAATAGTTTTTGTTTTGTTGGGGTTCATATAAGCAGGAATATTTGGTTGATAACCTAATTTTTTTGCTGTTTTCCAAACTTTTTCTTTAGTACTCTGACTTATTTTAGGGTGATTATTTAAAGCTCGTGAAACTGTTGATGCTGAAATATCAATTGCGTTTGCAATATCTTGGACAGTAGGTTTTTTTTTGTTATAGTTTTTCAAAGATTTGATTTATTAATGCAATTGACAAATTTAAGATATGTTATCTAAAACGGAATATTTTAATCAGCAATTATTTGCAAGATCATTCTTCTAATTTAAATTTTATGAACTAATCTTTTCTCCATTAAGCCAGGTTTCCTTTGCTTTTATATTGGGAATCTTATCCAAATCAATTTCCATAATATCTTGATCGAATATAACAAAATCAGCAAATTTACCAGATTCGATACTTCCTTTTTCATTTTCTTCAAAATTGGCATAAGCAGCCCATATTGTCATTCCTTTTAGAGTTTCTTCTCTTGTTAAGCTATTTTCTATTTCAAATCCACCATCAGGGTAACCTTTTGTATCCTTTCTGGCAACAGCAGCATAAAAAGTGAGCATTGGATTTACTTTCTCAACAGGAAAATCTGTTCCTAATGCCACTTTACCATTAATTTCCAATAATTTTTTATACGCATAGGCGTTTTTAATTCTTTCACTTCCCAATCTATCTTCTGCCCAATACATATCACTTGTAGCATGGGTTGGTTGTATAGAAGGAATGATATCAGTAAAATAATAAAAGTCACTTGGTGCAATTATTTGTGCATGTTCCATGCGCCAGCGTCTATTTGTTTGACTTTTTAAAACGTCTGCATAAGTTTTTAAAATAAAAGCATTTGCTGAATCTCCTATTGCGTGGGTATTCATTTGAAAATCTGAATTGGCAATTGCTTTGGCAATCTTTTGA
>JADGEA010000348.1 GCA_016744615.1 Flavobacteriaceae bacterium | reverse complement strand
AAAGAATTGAATTAAGATTTAATGATAAATTAATTTTTGTTTCAGCTGAAGAAGAACCTAAAACTTCACAAGTTGATGCAATCGTAAAAGATATTTTGGATGAATTTGATGCTTTACCTTCAGGAATTATAGGTATTGGTGGAGGATCTGTAATGGATTTAGCTAAAGCGGTTTCCTTAATGCTTACTAATGAAGGAAGTGCTGCCGACTATCAAGGATGGGATTTAATTAAAACAAAATCCATTTATCATGTTGGTGTTCCAACCATTTCAGGAACAGGAGCAGAGGTGTCTAGAACTTGTGTTTTATCAGGACCCGTTAGAAAATTAGGGATCAATAGTGATTACACGACATTCGATCAAGTAGTTTTGGATCCATTATTATTAGATGGTGTTCCTAAAAATCAATGGTTTTACACAGGAATGGATTGTTTTATTCATTGTGTAGAATCTTTAGAGGGAACTTTTCTTAACGACTTTAGTCAGAGTTATGGTGAAAAGGCATATGAATTATGTTTAGAAGTATATTTAGAAGATAACGACCTAACCGAAGAAGAAAAAAGAGGGAAACTAATGATGGCTTCTTGGCATGGTGGTATGAGTATCGCTTACTCTCAAGTAGGAGTTGCTCACGCTATGAGTTATGGTTTAGGTTTTGTATTGGGTACTAAACACGGTATTGGAAACTGTATCGTTTTTAATTATTTAGAAGATTACTATCCAGAAGGAGTTGCTATTTTCAAAAAAATGGTTGAAAAGCATCAAGTTGATATTCCAACGGGCTTATGTGCTAATTTAACACCTGAGCAAATGGAAACCATGATAAATGTTGCTTTAAGCTTAGAGCCTTTATGGGAAAATGCATTAGGAAAAGAATGGAAGTCAATTATGACTCGTGAGAAATTACGATCTATGTATTTAAAAATGTAATTGCTTACAAACGAAAGTATTTAAATTTAATAAATGCCTAAAGTTTATAGTATCACTTTAGGCATTTTGTTTTATAAATAAGTATATGAATATTTATAAATTTATATTATATAAAATTCTTGGATGGAAAATCGTCGGCGATTTTAAAGAAAAAGAATTAAAAAAGGTAATCATTATTGTTGCTCCTCATACTAGTTGGAGTGATTTCTATATTGCCATACTTTGTAGAAAAGCATTAGGAGTAATGGTGAATTTTGTAGGTAAAAAAGAACTTTTTACTTGGCCTTTAGGTTATTACTTTAGATGGGTTGGTGGTGCTCCTTTAGATAGAAAATCAAAACAAAATAAAGTAGAGGCTATTGCTTCAATATTTGATTCAAAAGAAGAATTTAGATTGGGAATTTCTCCGGAAGGTACCCGCAAAAAAGTAGAAGTTTGGAGAACAGGATTCTACTATATAGCATTGGCAGCAAAGGTGCCAATTATGCCTGTCTCTATGGATTATAAAACGAAAACGGTTACTATTGGAACCCCTTTTAGTCCTACTGGTGATATTGATACTGATATAACTTTTCTAAAAAAGTTTTATGTAGGTAGTATTGGAAAAGTAGCTGAGTATACCTAATAAAAAAAGCCGCTAAAAGCGACTTTTTTTTTAAATTTATTCAGATTCATCCATCGTATGATAAATATTTTGGACATCATCGTCATCATCTAATTTTTCTAATAATTTATCTACATCTGCAGATTGTTCTGCCGTAATTTTTTTAGTGACTTGAGGAATACGTTCAAATCCTGAAGATAATATTTCAAATTCTTTTTCTTCTAATGCTTTTTGAATGTTTCCAAAACTTTCAAAAGGAGCGTAAATTAATATTCCATCTTCATCTTCAAAAACTTCATCTACTCCATAATCAATCAACTCTAATTCCAATTCTTCTAAATCTACTTCTTCTGGATTGATTCTGAAATTACAAGTATGATCAAACATAAAAATTACAGATCCTGAAGTCCCCATATTACCATCACATTTACTAAAACATGCTCTGACATTAGCAACAGTACGAGTGTTGTTATCAGTTGCAGTTTCTACTAAAATCGCAATTCCGTGAGGGGCATATCCTTCAAAAAGCACTTCTTTAAAATCGCCTTGCCCTTTTTCAGTTGCTTTCTTAATAGCTCTTTCAACGTTATCTTTCGGCATATTCACTGCCTTAGCATTTTGAATAACTGCACGTAAACGAGAATTAGAATCTGGATTTGGTCCTCCCTCTTTAACGGCCATTACAATATCCTTTCCAATACGTGTAAACGCTTTAGACATTGCCGACCAGCGTTTCATTTTTCTTGCCTTTCTAAATTCGAAAGCTCTTCCCATAGTAATTTTGTTTAAAGTTTTACAAAAATAGAAAAATGAAGGGAACCACAAAGAGAAGTGAGATTCTTCTTTTATAAATATTTACATTTTTAAAATTCGAATTTATTTTAACGATCCAATCTCTTCCTTAAGAACACAATCTTCAATAATTTCTGAAATTGAGATTTGATAATTTTTTGGCAATTTGTTGTGCTTAGCTAATATTGCTAAATAGCTGTCCTTATTAGAAGTGTAAATGTTTTTAAAAACTATATTATTAAGTTCTAATTTTTTCGATATCTCTTCAAACAACTCTAAATGATGAATCATATCATTACTTGACAAATGAAAGATGCCATTTAGATTTTTATTGATG
>JADGEA010000347.1 GCA_016744615.1 Flavobacteriaceae bacterium | reverse complement strand
GTACCCATTCAAGCCTCCCAATTCGATATCTGGACACTCGACCCCATGGAAGCACTCATCGATCAAGTCCACATCATCAACCCCACCCTCAAAGCCTATACCTTACTGAATCGCGCCTCGACGAATCCAAGCGTCAAAGAAACCACCGAAGCACAAGACATCGTCAGCGAATACGAAAATCTCACCTTTTCAGACATCATCATCCGCGACAGAATTGCCTTTAGAAAAGCAGCAGGCGAAGGAAAAGCAGTAACGGAGTACCTACCCAAAGACAATAAAGCAATAAACGAGCTAGAAGCCCTGTACCATCACCTATTTTCCCTTTAAAACGATACTTATTTGATACCGTTTTAATACTTTTTTAGTACCGATATAATATCCATTCAATATCAAAAAGATACCGTCATTATCAGCAATTCCCGTTCGAGTGCTAAGTTGTTATAATTAGCCATCATTGATGCTTCCTTGATCACAAAATTAATGGATTAATTGACCCACTTCGTCTTATGCCTACTAAACGTTCAGCTCATTATATACCCAGTTTTCAAAAAATATTATCATTACCTCCCCTTCTTAAAACGGTAAGAAATCACTTTAAAAAAATAATTGAACCAACAACAAAAGTGAAAAAACCTACCATTAGCTTACCTGACATCCTCATGTCAGGATTGGCTATTTTTAATTTAAAATATCCTTCATTATTACAATTTGATAAAAAAAGAAATGAACCCAAGATAAAAGAAAATTTATCGCGTTTATTTGGAATAAAAAAACCACCTTGTGATACTCAAATGAGGGAACGTTTGGATGAAATTGATCCTTTAATATTACGACCAGCCTTTATTGATATCCATAAAAAACTCCAAAATCAGCATGTACTCAATGAATACCATTATCTAGACGGTCATCTTTTATTTGCCATTGATGGAACAACTTATTACCAGTCAGAATGTATATCGTGCGAAAAATGTAATATTAAAAATAAAAAGAATGGGAAAATTGAATATAGCCATCAAGCTTTAGGATGCAGTATTGTTCACCCAGAAAAAAGCCAAGTTTTTTCTCTTTTTCATGAAGAAATTAGAAAAGAAGATGGAGATAATAAAAATGATTGTGAACAAAATGCTGTTAAACGTTTTTTGCCAGAAATAAGAAAAATTTATCCGACACAAAAAATAATCATACTAGAGGATAGTTTATTCGCGACAGCACCTCACATTAAGTTACTTATTTCACTAAATTTTAGCTATATTATCGCTGCTAAACCAGGCGACCACGCTTTTCTTTTTAAGCAGTTTGAGCAACGTATCTCAGAAGGAAAAACAGAGGAATTTGAATGGACAGATCAAGATGGAACAATAAGAGGATACCGTTATTGTAACGATTTACCTTTAAATGATTCAAACCAAGATGTTCGAGTTAATTTTATAAAACATTGGGAAGTAGCAGCGACAGGTCAATATAAAGGTATGCGGAAAATATTTACTTTTATAACTGATCATAAGATAACAAAAAATATGGCTGCTGATATTGCTAAAGGAGGACGTACACGCTCTAAAATAGAAAACGAAACATTCAATACACTAAAAAACCAAAATTACCATTTTGAACACAATTATGGACATGGAAAAAAACATCTTTCGAGTGTTTTTGTCAGTTTAATGTTCCTTGCATTTTTAATTGATCAGATTCAAGAAGCCTGTTGTAATGTTTTTCAGGCTGCTCATAAAAAGTCTCATTCAAGGATTGCACTTTGGGAAAGAATTCGAGGTTTATTTCTCGAATTTTATATTAACAAGTGGGAAGATATTTACCTTTCTATTATTTATGGACATCGTGCTGGAGACTTAGAACCTGATATTATTGACACCTCATAAGTTGAAATATATTTGGAATGGTAACCGTTATTTTTTAGTGTATTTCATTGCTGTTTTAGAAGGTCAGTTTTCGCTGAGATTATTGCCTGTGCAGAATTTTTAAATTTTGTGTTACCTATGAAAGGGGAGGTAGAAATTCGGGAAACGGGAAGTGCTGATAAGGAACGTGCATGAAATAATTTGAGCAAAAGTATCCTAAAAAAATGGTATGCTTTCGGGCTAAAAATAGCCTTAGAAGAGTAAGTTTAAAAATGTCTCAGCCTTATACCGAAGATATCGAGTTGCAAATGAAGGAAGTCTATAGTCGACTTCCTGAAAAAAATAGACGTTTATATGCTGGAGTAGAGGCCTCTAAATTAGGTCATGGCGGTATTACTTATATTTCCCATCTTTTTTCATGTTCGCGCAATACTGTTTTACGAGGCATAAATGAACTCCTTGAAAAACCAACTCTACCTCAGGAAAGAAATCGAGCAAAAGGTGGAGGGCGATCCGAAACCTTAGAAAAAACACCTGAACTCAATGATATTTTTCTTCTTATTTTAAAAGAACATACAGCAGGTGACCCAATGGATGAGAAGGTAAAATGGACGAATTTAACCTGCTATGAAATTAAAATGCAACTCCTAGAGAAAGGCTTTAAAGTGAGTCGTAACATTGTTAGAAAGCTCTTGAAAAAAAATGGTTATGTAAAGCGTAAAGCCTTAAAAAAAAGCCACAGGCGAATCAGTAAACCGAAATGCTCAATTTGAAAATATTTCAAGGTTACGAAAGGAATATGAGGACAAGGGTTGTCCTATACTC
>JADGEA010000136.1 GCA_016744615.1 Flavobacteriaceae bacterium | reverse complement strand
TGCGTAAAGACATCTAAAATAGTAGATTATGTTACTACATCAGGTACTACAGGTAAGCCGGTTTTTTTCGGTTTAACCGATAAAGATCTGGATAGACTGGCGTATAATGAGGCAATTTCATTTGCATGTTCTAATGTGTCAGAAAATGATGTGATGCAATTAATGACTACCATTGACAGAAGGTTTATGGCAGGACTGGCGTACTTTTTAGGAGCGAGAAAGTTAAGTGCAGGAATTATTAGGGTAGGAGCAGGGATACCTGAACTACAATGGGATTCTATTCATAAGTTCAATCCTACTTATTTGATAGCCGTACCATCTTTTTTACTTAAACTTATTGAATATGCTGAAAATAATGATATTGATATCAATAAAAGTTCAGTTAAAGGAGTGATCTGTATAGGTGAGCCGTTAAAGAATCAGGATTTCAGTTTAAATGTTCTATCACAAAAAATTAAGAGCAAATGGAATATTGATCTTTTTTCAACTTATGCTTCTACCGAAATGGGTACTGCTTTCGCGGAATGTGAATACCAGCAAGGTGGGCATCACCACCCGGAATTGATCATTGTTGAAATTTTAGATGAAAATGATGATCCGGTAAATGAAGGAGAAGAAGGTGAATTGGTTGTCACAACTCTAGGAGTTGAAGCAATGCCTTTATTACGATTTAAAACGGGTGATATTGTGAAAGCACATAATTCCCCATGTAAATGTGGTAGAAATACCCTTCGTTTAGGCCCTGTGGTTGGTAGAAAAAAGCAAATGATAAAGTACAAAGGCACAACTATTTATCCTCCAGCAATGCATAATTTACTAAATGATTTTTCAGAAGTTGAAAATTATATTATTGAAATTGATAATAACGAGATTGGTACAGATAAAATAACGATAAAGATAGGTGCTAATTTAGTTTCTGAAGATCTAGTTGAAAAACTAAAAGATCATTTTAGAGCAAAATTGAGAGTTTCACCACAAATAGAATTTGTATCTGTCAAAGAGATCAATGTATTAAGGTTTCCGAAAATGAGTAGAAAACCATTGCTTTTTATTGATAAAAGAAAAAAAAGAATAGAATAAATGGAAGAGATTTTTAAAGCCATTGCACCTTATTCACAAAGTCAGATCAAAGAAACTTTAGTTTGGTTAGAAAATAGTGAAGTATTTATAAAGGGAGTGCAGTATTTTTATCCCAACTGGGATAAGGAAAAGGTTATTGAAAAATTACAGGGATGTAATACCTGTTCCGATTTTCAGGTGACATTTATTGAAATGATCATTAAGAATTCAATTCGCAATACAATGGATTCTTTTGAAATAGTTGGCTTAGAAGATATAGATACTACAAATTCTTTGTTCATTTCAAATCACAGAGATATTTTTATGGATTCTGCCTTATTACAAAATTATTTATATGATACGGGAAGGCCATTTACTGAAATTTCTTTGGGAGATAATTTAATGGTAAATGAAACGATGAAAGCTGTAGCAAAATTAAACAATATGTTTACGGTTTTCAGAGGAGGAAAACGAATGGAACAATTAAAGAATTCAGTTAATTTATCCAAATATATCCGTCATTCCATAATTGATAAAAAAGTATCCTCATGGATTGCTCAGGGAAATGGGCGAACAAAAGATGGCAATGATATTACTGCAACTGGTTTGATTAAAATGCTTTTGTTAAGTGGTGGAGCAGATATTAAAGGATCTATATCAGAATTAAATATTATTGTTTCTACTATTTCTTTTGAATATGAACCCTGTGCCTTTGAAAAAGCGCATGAATTGAGCCTTATAGATGAAGAAGGCACTTATAATAAAAAGAAATTTGAAAATATAAACAGTATTTTAAATGGTATAAATGATTATAAAGGACAAGTGAAACTGGCTTTTGAAAAACTAAATATTGATAAAATAGAATTTAGCAACAATCGAAAAAAAGATGTTGTTAAAATTGCTAATGAAATTGATAGGCTGGTTTATAAGAATTACCAACTTCAAAAAACAAATTTCATGGCTTACGATCTATTACATAATGATTTTAAATATCAGCAATATTATACCCAAGAAGATATGGTAAATTTTAATAATTACCTTAAAAGATCAGAAAATGAAGATGTTTATTATCGAGTTTTAAAAATGTATGTCAACCCGGTGTATAATAAAAATAGAATCATCGATAATTAATTCTTTGTTCGCTTCTGCTCAATATTTGTCATCTTCAAGGTTTGATCTAAATATTAATTGTATAATACTTATTGAGTTTTGTTAAATAATCAAAAAAAATAATACAATATTTTTAAGAAAATCTCATGGAAATAATAGTGGTAATAGCATTCTTATTTTAGAAAAATTAAACTACAGATTGTTTTATAACTCTTTAATTATTAGTATTTTTACACATCATTTGTTGCAAATCAAATGATAATTTCTTAATAATTAATTAATAAAACCAAACACATGAAAAAACACTTATTTTTATTAACTTTTTTAGGATTGGCAACGATAATCGTTTCTGCCCAAAAAGTTAAATTTGAGGAGTATGATCTGGATAACGGTATGCACGTTATTTTACATCAAGACAACACAGCTCCGGTTGTAACAACAGCAGTAATGTACCATGTTGGTGCAAAAGATGAAAACCCTGAACGTACAGGTTTTGCACACTTTTTTGAGCACCTTTTATTTGAAGGAACAGAGAATATTCCACGTGGAGAATGGTTTACCATTGTGACTTCTAATGGAGGTAGCAATAATGCCAATACTACAGATGACAGAACGTACTATTACGAAGTGTTTCCTTCAAATAGTGTTGAATTAGGATTATGGATGGAATCTGAACGATTAATGCACCCAATAATCAATCAGATAGGTGTAGATACACAAAATGAAGTAGTTAAAGAAGAAAAGAGATTACGAGTTGATAATGCGCCTTATGGTCGTTTTTTAGAATTTGTAAAACGTGAGATGTTTAAAGTGCATCCTTATAAAGGAACAACTATTGGTAAAATTGAACATTTAGATGCAGCTACATTAGAAGAGTTTCAGGCATTTAATAAAAAGTTTTATATACCAAACAATGCGGTGCTTGTTGTTGCAGGAGATATAGATGTTCCAAAGGTAAAAAAAATGATTAAGGATTATTTTGGGCCAATCCCAAGAGGGAAAGATATTGTAAGAAAGAAATATGTGGAAGAGCCAATTACGCAGCCAATTTTTGCAAAAGGATATGATGCTAATATTCAAATTCCTGCGATTATGGCAGCATATAGAACTCCTTCGTTTAAAGCCAGAGATTCTTATGTTTTAAATATGATCTCCAGTTATTTAACCGATGGAAAAAGTTCAAAATTATATAAGAAACTGGTAGATGAGAAAAAAATGGCATTACAGGTTGGTGCTATCAATGTTAGTGAAGAAGATTACGGAATGTATATTATTTTTGGTTTGCCTTTAGGTGAAACAAAAATTAAAGATTTGATGGTGCAAATTGATGAAGAAGTTGTAAAAATTCAGAATACTTTAATTTCTGAAAAAGACTATCAAAAATTACAAAATAAATTTGAAAATAGGTTTGTGAATTCTAATGCAAGTATTGAAGGAATTGCAAATTCTTTGGCAAAATACTACATGCTTTATGGTGATATAAATTTAATTAACAATGAAATTAAAATTTACAAGTCCATTACACGAGAAGAAATTCAGGCTGTAGCAAAAAAATATTTGAACCCTAATCAAAGGTTGATTTTAGAGTATTTACCCGAAAAAGATAAAAAATAAAAAGACAGAATAATCATGAAAAATAAAATAACTATAATAATAGCTTTGTTTTTAGTATCTATTGGGGTGAATGCACAAATAGATAGATCAAAACAACCAAAACCAGGGCCTGCTCCAAAGATATCTTTAGAAAACCCTAAAGAGTTTAAGTTAAAAAACGGATTAAAGGTTCTTGTTGTTGAAAATCATAAATTACCAAGAGTTGCTTTTAATCTTACTATGGATAGACCTCCTGTAGTGGAGGGCAATAAATCCGGAATGTCATCTTTGTTGGGGTCTATGTTAGGAAATGGAACAACCCACATTGCTAAAGATGAATTTAATGAAGAGGTTGATTTTCTTGGAGCACGTATCAGTTTTAGCTCTTCAGGAGCTACAGCTAGAACATTATCAAAATATTCTGAAAGAATTATAGAATTGATGGCCGATGCGGCAATTTATCCATTATTGACAGAAGAAGAATTCCAAAAAGAAAAGAATAAACAAATTGATGGTTTAAAAACAATGGACAAAAATGTAGCTGCAATTGCAGGTAGATTAGGACCTGCATTAGCCTATGGCTTAGATCATCCTTATGGTGAGTTTATGTCTAAAGAGTCTTTAGATAATGTAACTTTAACGGATGTTAAGGGCTTTTATAAAGATCATTTTAACCCTAATAATGCATACTTGGTTATTGTTGGTGATGTAGATTATAAAAAGATTAAAAAGCAAGTACATAAGTATTTTGGTAAATGGGAAAGTTCAAATTATAAATATCCTGTTATACCAACTGAAAAATCAAATGTAAGCCAAACTGAAATTGACCTTATTGATATGCCACATGCTGTGCAATCAAATATTTCACTTACAAATAATGTTAACCGAAAGATTAGTGATTCAGATTATTTTGCGGTATTAATTGCAAATAAGATTTTAGGAGGAGGATTTGACAGTTATTTGAATATGAATTTAAGAGAAGCTCATGGATATACTTATGGAGCTCGTTCATCTGTTGGTGTAGATAAGTATACTTCATCAAGGTTTTCAGCAGGTGCTTCTGTTAGGAATGAAGTAACAGATAGTGCTATTGTACAAACATTAAAAGAAATTGATCGAATTAAAAAAGAACCAGTTGAAGCGGATGCTTTAAAAAATGCCAAAGCTAAATATGTTGGTGATTTTGTTTTGAGTTTAGAAAACCCATCAACAATAGCTTATAATGCACTGACTGTTAAGGTAAATGATTTACCAAGTGATTTCTATGCTACTTATTTGAAAAAAATCAATGCAGTTACAGCTGCTGATGTTCAGCGTGTTGCAAATAAATATTTCAAATCAGAAAATGCAAGATTTGTTGTTGTTGGAAAAGGTAGTGATATATTAGAGAATCTTGAAAAAACCGGAATACCTGTTAAGTACTATGACACTTATGCCAAGCCGGTAGCAAAACCAAACTATGATATTGCAATACCAAGTGATATGAATGTTCAAAAGGTTTTAAACAATTATATCAAAGCCATTGGAGGCAGAGCAAAATTGGATAAAGTGAATTCTGTATTGATTAAAGCTGAAGCTGAATTGCAACCTGGTATGATGATACAAATGGAAATGAAAAAAACGGCCACTAACCAATTTATGCAAGACTTGAGCATGATGGGTAATTCTGTAAGTAAGCAGGTTTTAGATGGTAATACAGGTTATGTTGTTGCACAGGGTCAGAAGAAAGACATGACACCTGAAGAGGTTAAAAAAGTGCAAGCTGAATCTTCACCGTTTCCGGAAGTTAATTATTTGAATCAAGATGTAAAACTGGAAAAGATAGAGAAAGTAGAAGGTGAAAATACTTATAAAATTGAAGTATCGGATGAGTTATCTGTTTTTTATAGTGTTGATTCCGGTTTGAAATTAAAAGAAACCAGAACAATGGGGAAGACATCTCAATCAATATTTTATAAAGAGTATAAAGATGTTACCGGAATTAAATTTCCATTTAGGATGACACAGACGATGGGACCACGAAATATTGATTTTATTATTAAAGAGATCAAAGTAAATGAAGGTGTTTCTGATGCCGATTTTAAATAAACAATAATTCAAATTACAAAAAAAACCGAAGTGAAAACTTCGGTTTTTTTTATTGGTAGGAACCAAGATATAGTTGTAATTTATTGAGAATTTAATCCCTATTCTCACAAGCCAAAAGCGTATTTTTTAAAAGCATTGCAATTGTCATAGGACCAACACCACCGGGAACCGGAGTGATAAAGCCTGCTTTTTTACTCACACTTTCAAAATCAACATCACCGGCAAGTCGGTAACCTCTTTTTTTGGTGTCATCTTTAACTCTGGTGATTCCAACATCAATAATGGTAACGCCATCTTTTACCATGTCGCCAGTTAAGAACTCGGCTTTTCCTAATGCAGCCACAATAATATCAGCCTCTTTGGTAATTCCCTCTAAATTCTTTGTTCTACTGTGTACCAAAGTTACAGTTGCATTTCCAACATCTCTTTTCTGACTAAGCAAAATACTCATCGGTCGACCAACAATATGGCTTCTCCCAATAACCACCACATTTTTACCGGATGTTTCTACTTTATATCTTTTCAGTAATTCTAATATGCCATAAGGCGTAGCCGGTAAAAAAGTAGGAAGATCCAATGCCATTTTTCCAACATTTACAGGATGAAATCCGTCAACATCTTTATTGGGATCAACTGCCATCAAAACCTTTTGTTCATCGATTTGTTTAGGTAAAGGCAATTGAACGATAAAACCATCAATATCCTTATCTTTATTCAAATCTTCAATTTCATGCAGTAATTGTTCTTCGGTAGTATCTTCAGGCAAATCAATCAAAGTAGAACTAAACCCTACTTTTTCACATGCTTTTACTTTGCTGTTTACGTAGGTCATACTTGCACCATCTGTTCCAACTAAAATTGCAGCAAGATGAGGTGTTTTTTTACCTTGATCTTTTCTCTTTGCAACCTTTATTGCAATCTCATCTTTAAGATCATTGGATGTTTTTTTACCGTCTAATATTATCATAGTATATAAGTTTTTATTTTTGCCTATTGCTACCCCATTCCTTTCATCATAGACATCATTTTCTTTGCACCACCACCTTGCATCATTTTCATCATTTTGCTCATTTGGTTGAATTGTTTCATCAATTGATTTACTTCCTGAACGCTGGTTCCTGATCCTTTAGCAATCCTCTTTTTTCTATTTGCATTTATGATGGTAGGTTTACTTCTTTCCTTTGGTGTCATGGAATAAATAATAGATTCAATTCCCTTAAAGGCGTCGTCATCAATATCAACATCTTTCATCATTTTCCCGGCTCCAGGTATCATTCCCATCAAATCTTTCATGTTACCCATTTTTTTGATTTGCTGGATTTGCTTTAAAAAGTCATCAAAACCAAATTGATTCTTTGCAATTTTCTTTTGGATTTTTCTTGCCTCTTCTTCGTCATATTGCTCTTGGGCTCTTTCTACAAGGGAAACAACATCCCCCATTCCTAAGATCCTTTCTGCCATACGATCAGGATGAAAAATATCAATCGCTTCCATTTTTTCACCTGTACCAATAAACTTTATAGGCTTATTTACTACAGATTTAATTGATAAAGCTGCTCCACCTCGAGTGTCACCATCTAATTTTGTTAGAATAACACCATCAAAATTTAAAATATCATTAAAGGCTTTTGCTGTATTCACAGCGTCTTGCCCAGTCATGGAATCAACTACAAATAAGGTTTCTTCTGGTTGGACTGCTTTATGGATATTAGAGATCTCGGTCATCATTAGCTCATCAACTGCCAAACGACCGGCCGTATCAATGATGACTACATTTTTCCCAGTTGCTTTTGCATGTTTTAAAGCATTTTTAGCTATTTCAACCGGGTTTTTATTATCCTCTTCGGCATAAACTTCAACGCCAATTTGCTCGCCAACCACTTTTAATTGATTGATCGCTGCCGGACGATAAACATCGGCTCCAACTAATAATACTTGTTTTGTCTTTTTTGTTTTAAGAAAATTAGCAAGTTTACCTGAAAACGTAGTTTTACCTGAACCTTGTAAACCAGACATTAAAATTACTGTTGGTGATCCTTTTAGGTTAATACCAACCGTTTCACCACCCATCAATTCGGTTAATTCATCTTTTACGATCTTAACCATTAACTGACTTGGATTTAAGGTAGTTAATACATTTTGACCAATTGCTTTATCTTTAATCCGTTTTGTAAAATCTTTTGCAATTTTAAAGTTAACATCGGCATCTAATAATGCTCTTCGAACTTCTTTTAGAGTTTCTGCTACATTTATTTCTGTTATACTCCCATGACCTTTTAATACATGAAAAGCTTTATCTAATTTATCACTTAAACTATTGAACATAATATCTTTCTTCGTTTTTTAGAGTTGCAAAATTACACAATTTTATTGGGTTTTTTTAAGGAAAAAGTAAGGAAATAATTAGTTGTAGTTTAGATCAAAGTAAAGAAAAAAAATTCAATCTACATGGAAAAGGAAGGACATTTTAAATATGATTTGATAGGAATTTTATAAAAATATTTGAAATAACAAAATAATTAGGATGTAATTATTTAGTCTTTGTTTTAATAACCCGGTTTTCTTTTTCAGCTTTAAGATCCATATTTCTGCCAATCACCAATCCAATTATCATTCCAATGCTTATTCCCATTGTTAATCCAATAGGCACATTAATGGCAGTTCCTATGGCAACACCAAAACTCATTCCTAAAACCATTCCAATGGCAGTATAATACCCTTCTGTGACCAAAGAAAGTTTTTCTTTTAAGAATATTTTAAATGAATTAAGAATCTTTCTGATATGTTTTTTCTTGTTATCTGAATTTATAACTGGTTTTAAATGATCAAGTTCCTTTTCTATTGAATTCAATTCTTCAAGAGATAAATTTCTGTTTTTTAGACCCGTAAGAATTGCAATAAAACTTTTGTATATATTAATTTCAGATTTTTTTACTGTTTTAGTTAATAAACCTTCCAGAAGGTCAAAGGCTTCATTTAATTTCATAAAATTATGATTTTATGGTTAGTTATGTTGAAATCTATATTGTTACAGGAAATTTGTTTAATTTGAAATTTGTTTTCAATTATTTGATTTAACAAACTTAATAGATGTTGTATTTACACAATACCTTTTACCTGTTGTTTCTTTTGGACCATCATCAAAAATATGACCTAAATGCCCCTCACATGTAGCACAGGTAATCTCAGTTCTAACCATACCTAAGGTAATGTCTGAGTTAAAATGGATTGCTCCTTTTATGGCATCATCAAAACTGGGCCATCCACAATGTGATTCATATTTTGTGTCAGAATCAAAAAGCTGAGCATTACATGCCGCACAAAAATAAGTTCCTTTGTCAAAAGTATTTGTATATCCAAAATCACCAGGTCTGTCTGTGCCTTTTTCACGTAGAATATGATATTGTTGTGGACTTAGAATTTCTTTCCATTCCGTATCGGTCTTATTCAGTTTTTTATTCATTTTGGTATTTTCTTGAGCTATTAAAGAGAAGTTAGATGTTAAAAAAAAAGTTAGAATAAATATTTTTTTCATTGTATAAAATCTATAATTCGTTGAATGACAGTATTGTCTTTAAAAATTTTATGATGACCCAACCCGTTAGTGATCAGTAGCTCACCATTTTCTAAACTTTGACGAATTGAAATTGCGCTACTTACAGGCACAAATCTATCTTCACTATCATGTATAACTAGTGTGGGGATATTTACATTTTGTGCAGCATTGTAAGATGAATATTCTTCTATATTTACATTGAACTTTTCATAGAATAGTTTCTCTAATTTTTTTGCAATGATTGGTTTTAGCTCTATTTTTTTTACAAATTGTTGGGTTACTTCTCTGATCGAATTATCTGCACCAATGAGTACTAGTTTTTTAATATCCAAACCTCTTGCAGCCGCATTTAATAATGACATTGCACCAAATGAATGCCCTATGGCTGCATCAAACGGACCATATTCTTTATCAATTTGATGTATGGTTTTAATAAAATCTGTGATTAAAGTTGTTTTTCCAGATGATAAACCGTGTGCCGGTCCATCAAAAGAAACAACCATCATTTTATTTTCTAAAATTTTATCTGCCAATTGATATAGTTGAGTTCCTCTTCCTGCCCATCCATGAACAATAAGAACTTTTTTCTTTGAAAAGCCATAGCGATACACCATAACTTTTTTATCAATTGAATTTATTTCAAAAAGTTCATTCTTTGCACTATTTATCATCATAAGTTCCCTTTCTGGAATTTTAAATCTCAGAGGTGTCCCAAATATTTTTGCAGCAAATTTGGTTGCTAAATTTGTATTGATAGTCTGTAAAAACTTTCCTGTCAACAGAATAGATTTTGGAACTTTGAATGAATTTATATTATTAGTGATTTTTGGTTTCATATTCACAAAACTAATTATTTTTTTGATGCGACTATTGTTTTAAAAATAAAAATAATAAAAGTTAAAAAAATTGTACATTGCCATCCTCATAATTAATAGATAGAATTCTAATTTATGCTTCAAAAGGGGAACAAGAAATTAATAAATAGCTGGGCTTTTTATGATTGGGCTAATTCTGTTTATTCACTGGTTATCAGTACAGCAGTTTTCCCAATTTATTATGAAAGTGTTACACAAACCGAAAGTGGTTTGATTTCATTTATGGGTATGGAATTAAATAATACTACTTTATATACCTATGCCTTATCTTTTTCTTTTTTAATTGTTGCTTTTATCTCTCCAATATTATCAGGCATAGCAGATTATGTGGGGAATAAAAAAAACTACATGAAGTTTTTTTGTTATTTTGGGGGTATATCTGTAATGATGTTGTATTTCTTTAAAGGAATTGACACACTTTGGATAGGTATCGTGTTTTCTATTTTTGCAAGTATTGGATTTTGGGGAAGTTTAGTTTTTTATAATGCCTATTTGCCAGAGATAGCCTTTAACGACCAGCAGGATATGGTTAGTGCAAAGGGTTTTATGTATGGATATGCGGGTTCGGTTTTATTATTACTGTTTAATTTGTCAATGGTTATAAAACCAGATCTATACGGAATTGTTGATAGCTCTTTGCCTCCCAGAATATCATTTTTAACTGTTGGTATTTGGTGGATTAGTTTTGCACAGTATACTTTTAAATATTTGCCAACTAATTCAACCAATAAAAAAACAAAGAATAATTATATTTTTCAAGGTCTTAAAGAATTGTTGAAAACGATGAAAGAATTAAGGGATCAACCGGTTATACTAAACTTTTTAGCCTCATTTTTTTTGTTTAGTGTTGGTGTACAATCCATTATTCTTTTAGCAACAATTTATGGAAAAACAGAAATCGGACTGGAAACAAGTAGTTTGATTATAACCATTATTATAATTCAATTGGTTGGTATTTTTGGTGCATATACTTTTTCAAAGATGTCAGATAAAATTGGAAATATTTTAACTTTAAAAATTACAATAATCATTTGGACCTTATCAAGTTTAAGTGCTTACTTTTTAGAAAAGGATGATCCTGATGTGCAATTAAAATTTTATATTATTAGTGGTTTTATAGGTTTGGTATTAGGGGCAATTCAATCTTTGTCAAGGTCTAC
Source organism: Flavobacteriaceae bacterium (assembly GCA_016744615.1). Lineage (GTDB taxonomy): Bacteria > Bacteroidota > Bacteroidia > Flavobacteriales > Flavobacteriaceae > Lutimonas. Next base: position 215 of record JADGEA010000136.1, on the reverse strand, counting down.
ATTTTCAAAATTATTACCTCAGGATACCGAAGATAATACAACCTATTTTAGCTTTTTTGGATTTATCGAGAAAATTGCAATTGTTTGGGGAACATTTATTTTTGGATTTACCATTTCCATTACAAATTCAATGAGAACATCCATATTACTTTTAACCATTTTCTTTTTCTTGAGTTTTATTGTTTTAAGTTTTATGAAAAAGACAGAATATGTAA
>JADGEA010000346.1 GCA_016744615.1 Flavobacteriaceae bacterium | reverse complement strand
GCATTTTACTCTTTATTGAACTAAATCCCGCTATGCGGGATAACTGTCTCGTAAAAATAAAAATATTAATTGCATTATGCAATTTTAAAATTTAAATAATAGAACAGGTAGTTTTAATATCAAACCAAAAGTTTGTAAATTAGCTAAATATTCAACAATTCTTCTCCTAAAAAGAATATAACCCCAAGAAAAAAACGTATTGAAAACCCATAGAGGAAATTAGGACTATTTTTATTCGAGATTTAGTTCAACATCTGCTTCATACTTGGCTTTACAAGCCGTATGAAGGCTATTTATTAGGTAAAGTATTTATCCTCGACTCCAAATTTCATCTCCAATTTTAAATGTTTCTTTTATGATTTTCTCCCAAAATCGCTTAAAGCCACTCTCGCCATTGGCAAAAATAACGAGGCCTTGCTTTGACTTAGGGAGTATTATTGCAATTGTCTTCACTCCTGGGTCTCCACCTGTATGTATCATAACATATTCCCCATTGCTAAAGTTTTGATGCAATTCCCAACCAAGCCCCATATGTGCTTTTTTCGTTTGAACTTGAGGGGATACCATTTCATTGAATAACTCTTTAGAAATGTTAGCACCTTCAATTATATTTACTATAAATTTAGAGTAATCCTCGATGGTGCATAGAAGATTACCCATCCGATTTGTATCGGTTACCTTTTCAGTTTTGAGTAATTTGCCATTTTCATCATGATTATAGGCATACCTATTACTGCTTTCTTCCATTTTCTCATCCCAATACAGATGACTATTGGTCATTTTTAAAGGTTTAAATATTATAGAATCCATAAGTTTACTTATGGGCATATTGAATTTGCGTTCCAATGCCTTTTTCAAATAGACAATACCTTCTCCTGAATAAGTATATTTAGTACCTGGGTCTGAATCGAATTCTAATTTCTTCGATTCATTCATATCTCGCCAATTTGAAAAACCAGTCTGATGACTTAAAATGTGCCTGGTAGTCAATTTCTTATGACGTGGATCATTCTTAATATCAGGGTCAGTCCAATAATGATATACTGGCTCGTCCAATTTCCAATCACCATTTTCAATAAGCTTCAACGCCAAATATGCGTAAAGAGGTTTTGTGAGTGAAGCTGTTCTGAAAATTGTATTGTAAGGTGCTTTTACGTTTTCTTTTAATTCGCCATATACCTTTATCTGGGTTAATTTCCCTTTACTTATAACACCTATTCCTACTGCAGGAATTTTATTCCTCTTTAGCCATTCTTCAACTTTTACTTCATCATTTAAAAAAGGGACATTTACATTTCTAACTGTTTTATCAGATGCACTTACATGGTCATAACTAAACACTCTTTTCATCAGCCATTGATTATTTTCTTTGAGCCATAGAATTGAAACTTTAGAAGTTGAAGTCAAATATTTTGGCTTCCCTTCTTCTTTACCATAAAACTTACTTACTGCATTTTCAATCGCGCCATAAATTTCTCCATTTCTACGTAAAGGAAAGACCTCTAAGCTACCTTCTACAAGTTCTCTTGTTGCCTTGTAGTTCATATCTCCCAAAGATTTCATAGCCGAAACAAATTTTTTCTTTGGACTGAGAATACCTTGTTTATCATGGTACATTTCAAAATCTTCCGCTGTTAAAAGTTTTACTTGGGCAGTATCAACCTGATTGTATCCCAATTCAAAAAGCAAGCTATCCTTTTCTTTTATAATTTTGAACAATTCGGAATCTTTTGATACTTGAGCATGTAGGTCATTGACACCCATACACATTATTGTAATGAATGTATTTTTAATAAAATTTGACATATTATTGTTTTTGAACAAAGATGTGCTAAAAACATTGTCTTTGTGGGGTTACCTACCCGCCAATGTTCTGACAGTTTCCCGACATTAAATAATACTGAAGTTTAATTTTACATATAATTTCTTCTGCTTGTCAATTTCAGCAGAATTTCTGATAATAATAAATAGATTAAAAATTATTGGGAGTAATAGAAGAATTAAATTCACTTTGTTGTTAAGTAAGAACCATTTTTTTATGATGATTCCAACTAGAAAAAAAATTATAAAAAAGAAAGTCCATAAAATTTGAATGCTAACAATCTGTCTTGTCAAATTGTTAAATTCCTTTTTGGCAAACATTATAACTATTGGAACAATAATATTGAAGGGAGGTAAAACTATGAATAGAATTGAGGAAAGGTTTATATATTTAATCAATGTATAATTAAGTTCTTTTTGCTTAACCCTTTTTTCAAGTAAAGAATCTTCATCTATTTCCAATGCCTTTGATAAGGCTTTTAGTGTATGACCTTTCAGTTTTGAGCCAGCCTCAATTCGTTGAATAGACCTAACAGATATTCCAGATTTTTCAGCTAATTCTTCCTGAGTTAAGTTTAGTTTTTTTCTTTCCCTTTTTAATTTTGTCATTATTTACTATTAGAGTTCAGAATTATTTTACCTAACGGCAGTCTGTCTAATAACCTAAATTTCTTAAAATTCTACTATTGATTATCAATGAGTTACCACTCATGCATTTGTTCTTTTTAGGGTTTTTAGACAGTCTGACGGTTTTGGTATGATTTCGTTGTTGAATTTCAACGATGATATTTCCCTTTTTTACGGTTAAGTTTATTGTAACTAATCAGTCGTTAAACTTAAACTCAAATTTAGCGATAAGGATTAGTGATTCCAAGACATTCATCTGATTTTTAATTGTAGTATCAATTAC
>JADGEA010000345.1 GCA_016744615.1 Flavobacteriaceae bacterium | reverse complement strand
TGTTGAACGAACCCTTCCTCCGGTCGGAAGCTTTTTTCCAACCGGATAAAAAGTTCTACATTTAGTTTCTAATCATAAATGTAACGCAATGTATCAAAAAAAAGTAAAACAATTGTAGAAAGAGCAATTGAAACAGTACCTGAATTTAAAAATTTATGTTTAAAACTAGAGCATAATTTTGCCATTAATGGTAAAGCAAAAAGCACATTAAATAACTATCAAAGATGCCTGGCACATTTGGCTTTGCATTATAAGGTAAATCCTGTTGATTTAGATAAAGAATCTATCGATGATTACCTTTTTCACTGTCAAAACCTTCATAAAACTCCTTCTGAAAGTTTCTTTAAACATACCATTTTCGGTCTAAGAGCCGCCTACAAGGTAATGAACATGAAAACTTTAAGAGCAAGTCTTCCCAAAATAAAAAGACAGAATGATTTACCTGTTATTTTAAGCACACAAGAAGTTAGAGCACTTATAGGTTCTCCAAAATACTTAAAGCATCGATTGATTATTGCCATGCTTTACGGTTGCGGACTTCGTAATTATGAACTTTGTAATGTAGAACAAAAAGATATTGACTTTGATAGAAAGACGGTTTTTGTAAAAAAACAAAAAGGAAACTATGACCGCTATGTTCCTCTGAGTGATCATCTGGCAAGAGGTTTAAAACAATACTTCTCAACGGAACATCCATACCGATGGGTATTTAATTCTCAGGTTACAAAAGAAGGTCAGGTAAAAAAATATACCCAAAGTGGTGTGAGATGGGCTATTAAAGAAGCAAAAAGTAAAACAGGGATCCAAAAGAAGGTAACAGCTCATATGTTTCGTCATTCCTATGCGACCCATCTTCTTGAGGATGGATTGGATATTGTAAGTATCAAAGAACTTTTGGGTCATGCTCGTATAGAAACTACGCTGATCTATCTACATGTAGCAAATCTTGGTAAGAAACCCAAATACAGTCCGCTAGATACACTTTACACAAAGTAAGATGCGGCCTAAATATAAGGTGGCTGATGTGCTGAACAGGCATCAGGATCATCTGGAAAAACTATGTTCAAACTCCTGGCAAAGCAGAACCTTACATGCCTTAAGAAAATGCCGTACAGTTGCCCTTGGTGGTCATATTGATAAATGTGATCATTGTAATAAAATTCATCTTAGCTACAATAGTTGTAGAAACCGTCATTGTCCAACTTGTCAGGGTCATAAACGATGGCAGTGGATACAGGCCAGAGAAAGGGATCTTCTTGATATTCCTTATTTTCATGTGGTCTTTACCATTCCTCATGAACTTAACAAACTTAGTATTATGCAGCCCTCGTTAGTTTACGCTGCTTTATTTAAAGCTTCATGGCAAACTCTTTCACAGTTTGCTGAAAATCCCAAACATCTTGGAGCAAGACTCGGTATGATTGCTTTGCTTCATACCTGGGGGCAAAACCTACAACTTCATCCACACTTGCATTGTATTGTTCCCTCAGGAGGTGTTACAAAAAAAGGGGATTGGAAAAAAAGTAAAAACAAAGGCTCTTTCCTGTTTTATGTAAAATCCGTGAGTAAAGTTTTTAGGGCTAAGTTTGTTGCAGAACTCAGAAAGAATGGTGAAAATATACCGCAAAGTTTGTTTGATCAACTCTTTAAAAAGAACTGGGTTGTTTACGCTAAAAAACCATTTCAAAATACTTTTTCTGTCATTGAATATTTAGGTCGTTATTCTCATAAAGTAGCTATCAGCAATCACCGCATTGTACATATCGATCATCAAAACGATTGGGTTTCTTTTCTTCTTAAAAATTATAAGAAAAATGGAAGGAATGAAGTGATGACTCTTGATCAAAAAGAGTTTATCCGTAGGTTTTCACTACATATACTGCCCAAAGGGTTTACCCGAATAAGACACTATGGAATTCTTAGTGGTACATGGAAAATGAAACATTTAAAAAAACTTCAAAATCAATTGTCAAAAGGGAAAAAGAAAAAAATCAAAAAAGAAGTAAAATCCTTACTGCATGTATGCCCTGGTTGTAAAAAAGGAACTTTAAAAACAATTCTTGCTTTTAACAAATACCATCCTCCTCCATTAAAATGGATGCAGCAACAATTAAAAAATAAATCTTAAAATCTTTAAATTACTTGATGTGATCGAGATAAAATTATACTGCCCAAATACTGCCTTTACCGCTCTAAATGATCCGGTATGGATTAAAAATAGGTCAAATTCATCCTTTTTTTCTCCTTTTTGTACTCAAAACAATAGATGGAATACTCAAATTCCGGAATCACACTCTTAAAATAAATATATTAACTTTTCGAAATACCCATAGCGGAAAAACTCTTTAACGGGTTAGTCAACTTGAGTATTCATCTCTGGGCTATCGCCGAGACGAATACTTAGTTGTTACCTTTAGTTGTTTTTCGTTTATAGTCTATATTTTATCGGGTTTGCTGCACCTTTTTTCTTTGTGTGAGCTAATGATTTATTTATATATTTTTCTCGTATTTCAGGTTTTGCAATTTCTCCATTAAATCCCCAACGATTTTTTCTTTTATTATTCGGTGTTTGAATTTCATACCATTCTTGAATTTCAAAAACTTCGATTACAATTCCACAATATTCAGAAAGTGCATATTTAGTTGTTTTCCTTTTTTGTTCTCCAACAACCCAAGCCTGTTTTGTTGATTCATAAATTTCGTTACTTGAGTTTCCTCTCACATATTTTTT
>JADGEA010000135.1 GCA_016744615.1 Flavobacteriaceae bacterium | reverse complement strand
TATTTGGTAACCTATTCAATATATTGATAATTAGATTATTATAAATTTTAATCCCCTTGATAGTCATGTCTTTAATAGATCGTCGTTAATCTATTAAGATACTTATTATCAAGGTTTTACCCTAATTAAATTGTGATTATTTTTAATTTATTTTGTTCATTATCAATTGTTTAGATGAGTTTGTAACGGAGTGTTGATTGCTAAATTTTTGTAATTCTAATTTCCATAAATTATTTCTAGATCCATTACTTCCACCACCATCTGCATTTATATATAATCGCTTTGATTTAGTATATAGATTTTTACCTTCTCCATTCCACCAATCACGAATTGTAGATACGGCAAAACTTGCAGTATCACTACTTATTCCAACGTTTACCCAACCTGTATTATTTTGTATGTCATAAACACCTGTATAACTCCCAAAGCACTTTTATAGGCTATTTCTGGGTACTCTGCCTGTGCCATCATCTTAGATACAAACTGATAAACATCCTCTCCTATATCGTTGGCTTGTTGTAAAAAATATTCTGGTTTCCACCCGGAGTAAAAGCTATGTGAACTGGCTAAATGGTCTTTGTTGGTGGTGTGGTATCCTTTTCTGTAATTACGCTGGTGAGAGGCTATTCTTTGATTGTTAATATAAATCTCAATGTTCTCTGTATTATACTGCACCTCTACCTTTTCCCCTATATATCGGTAAGGAACACTGTAATAGTTTTTATCAACCGATAAATAGATATACCCCATCTTTTGAACTGTAGCAATTCTGTACTCTTTGAGTTCGTATTTTTGATTAGGAAGGGATTGTAATTTTGATTTTTCGTATTCATTAAAAAGCTTAAACCTACTGGTATCATAGGTTTTCATATGATGTAAATTAAATTCTTTTACCCTTTCTAAAATGGCTTTATTGGGATCTTTGATACTGAAAAATATTTGTTCCGATAATTCATAGAAGACTCTTTGATAGACCAATTTTACAGCTCCTTCTACCAATGCTTTGTCCTGAGGCTTATAACTCCGAGCGGGATTGATTGCAAATCCATAATGCTGTCCCTGATCTTTAAATGTCTTATTGAGAATGGGTTCGTACTTGCTGGATTTGGTAACGGCTGATTTTAAATTATCAGGAACTATTACTTTTGGTACACCTCCAAAAAAAGATATTGTATTGTTTATAGAGCTTATAAAGTCTTCTTTTTGTTGACTTAGTGTTGCTTCTACATATACATAATGACTCGCAGGAAGGATGGCTACAAAAACTTCAACCTCAATAATCTCTCCAGTGCTTTTATCTGTAATCTGTAGCTTCTTACCGGTATAGTCAACAAAAAGCTTTTCTCCATATACATGATTTAATTTTCCGCTGACCTTCTTGTTTCTTAACCAATGATTTAAATGGTAATTGAACTGACTTGATCTATTATATCCATCTGTATGATGTGTAATATATCGTTTCCATAGTTTCTCTTTGGTACAACCTACTTTACTGAGTTCTTTTACAAATTGTGGAAAATAACCGGGCAATACTTCATAGCGATTATCATCAATGGTATCTGTTGTGGGAAATAATTCTAATAAAGATGCATTATCCAGCTCTAAAAGCTCTGTTAAGACCAGATCACTGGCATTTATCAGGCGGATGTATTTATTGATCGTATTGCGATGAATATCCAGAAGATCGGATATTTGTCGATTACTTGTTCCTTGAATCTTTAATTGAATGATCTGTTTTAAATTCATAATTTCTATTGGTTTTTGAGCCATTTATTTATAGTTTTTTATTCTCTATAAATATCTTGACTTTGATAGAAATCAGTCCTTAAATTGGCACATCTTGAAACGTTGTATCCACTAAGTTTGATAAAACTTAAGAAAGTAATTTATTAACGGAAAATAATAACTAAATTTATACACAACAAACCATACCAAAGCAGTTATATATAATTGATAAAAAAAACTAAATGAATATAAATTTAAACATGGCCGTTTTAATAGATGGCGACAATATACCATCAGCTCATGTAAAAGAAATGATGGAAGAAATAGCCAAATATGGTAATCCTACAATCAAAAGAATTTATGGTGATTGGACTAGGCCAGGTTTGACAAAGTGGAAAAATCTTCTTCTTGAAAATGCGATAACACCTATTCAACAATATGGATATACAACTGGTAAAAACGCCACAGATTCGGCCATGATTATTGATGCAATGGATATTCTTTATAGTGGCAAGGTTAATGGTTTCTGTCTTGTTTCAAGTGATAGTGATTTTACCCGATTGGCTACAAGATTGAGAGAAGCAGGTATGCAAGTAATTGGTATTGGTGAAAAAAAGACTCCTAATCCTTTTATTGTAGCATGTGACAGGTTTATATATATCGAAATCTTAAAGCAACAAACGGAGGAAAAAATTGAAAATAAGGAAATTACAGAATTAGTAGTAGACAATATAACTAAGAAAGAAATAAAGCTCATTTCTGCTACGATTAATGATTTATCAGATGAGGAAGGATGGGCGTTTCTCGGAGATGTTGGAAGTTTATTACAGAAAAAACAACCTAACTTTGATTCCAGAAATTATGGTTTTGAAAAACTAACTCCATTGATAAAATCTACTGGTAATTTTGAAATAGAACAGCGAGAGAATCCAAAAAGCAGACACAAATTAATTTTCGTTAAGAATAAAGAAAAGCATATAACAAGAGCTAAAAAGCATTAAAATAACTTTTTTACGAAAATGTTGTTATGATCTAAAAAGCATATGATATCGATTATAAAGACAAACTCCTAAAAATCAGGAATTTAAAAAACTTGTGCAATTATTGAATTCTGACCTTGCTGAGAGAGATGGGGAGAGTCATCCTTTATCCCAATACAATTGATAATATAAAACAATAACTAATTAATAGCCTTTATACGGCTTGTAAAGTCATTGGGTACGAAATTGTTAAAGCATATTTTGAAAAAATGGAGGATAAGAAACTTGCAGTAAATCATATTTTAAATATTGATAATTATTCAAGGTTTTTAAATGAAAGTGGGTTTTTAAAAGATTACATTAAAGAATAAACCCTATTAAAAATGTTACATTTTTAGAACTCTGTCGTCGTACTAAAAATGGATATTATGAAAAAAATATTATTACTTTTTGCAATTGTATTGTTAAGTTCTTGTGCAACACACACTTCTTTTAATGATTTTTACCAAAGCAATCAAAAAGAATCTGAATTCTCTTTTGGGATGAATGCTTCTTTTATCACAAGTTTTTTATCGGATGAAGATTATGAAGACATCAAACCATTATTGAAAAAAGCCAAACATATTCGAATTCTCGTTTTTTCTGAAAACTCAGAACAAATGAATATGAAATTTGATCGATTTATTAAAAGATCTCAGTTTGAAGATGTGATAAAGATCAAAGATAATGGTGATAAGGTCAAAATATTTGTTTTAGAAAAAGGCGATCGAATCAAAGAAGTTGTACTTGAAGTTGCTTCAGATGGAGATCTAGTTTTATTAGGTTTAAAAACAAATTTAACCCAAAAAGATATTGATAGACTGTTGAGTGATAATGATATAAGTTTTAATTAGTAAAATACTACCGCTAGCAATCCTGTAATTAGGATCTTTGCCAAAATATATTCATAATATATACGATTTCACGAGGAGTGAGGCACGAACGACGTGGTGATCTCAATATATAGATTAACCACAAGAATTGCTACTTCTTCAATTCTCCCGCTGATCTTCACAGATTTTTAATATCTTTTACTTTAGCTGTCACGCTGATAAAACAAAGGTTGATCAAAGAAAATATTTAACAAACCCGAAATCAAAAATCACAAACCACCTACGTTACATTCACTTTTTTTATTGCATTAGCCAAAACAGAAGGGAAAAAACGCTTTAAATAAACAGCAGCTTTTTCTCTAAAGCCAGCAATTATGACTTCCTTTTTTTGTTTGTCAATCACCTTTAAAGCTTTGTTAGCAAATTCTTCTGGTGACAAACCTTTCGCAGTAGCTTCATCCATTTCATTGAATTTACTACCATCTGCCGTTAAAGCATTTTTAGAAACATTGGTATTTACATAACCCGGACAAATAATTGTAACAGCAATATGATCATGATATAATTCAGCTCTTAAACTATCAAAAAAACCGTGTAATGCATGTTTTGATGCTGCATAAGCACTTCGCAAAGGAGTTCCTAACTTCCCCATAATACTACTGATCACCACTATCTGACCTTGTTTTTTTGAGATAAAATAGGGCAAAACAATTTTTGTCAAAGCAATAGTTCCAAAATAATTGACTTCAAATATTTGCTGATCTACTTTTAATTCCGTGTCAACGGCATAAGATCGCTGACTAATACCACCATTATTGATTAAAATATCAATTCCGTTAAAGAAATTATTGGCAGCCTTTGTTTTTTCCTGAAAAGTAGAGAAATCAGCAAGATCTAAAGGTAAAATCTGGACTCTATCAGGGTTTTTACAAACTAATTTTACTTCTTTTAATTTGGCTTCATTTCTGGCAGAAATAATAATGTTAGCACCTTGTTTTGAAAATGCCAAAGCAAGACCTTTTCCAATACCGGAAGAAGCGCCTGTGATCCAAACAGTTTTATTATGAAAGTTCATTTACTTGATTTTTGGCCAAATATAGCAACTTTACAAATACAATGAGATTAAAAAAAAAGTTAAACAACCAAAAGGATAGTTGAATTCAGAATAAATAAAATCTTATTTTTGTTGAAAATTTATTACAATGTTGAAGTATTTAACCTTTGTATTTTTATTTATCACCCTGTCGGTTCAGGCAGAATATACTATAAAAGGAACTTTGGAACCTAATCATGATTATTCATGGATCATTCTGTATAAAATTGAAAAAGGTAAACAGGTTTATGTAGAAAAGGCCGCGGTTACAAATGGTAAGTTCAAATTTGATCTGAAAGATGGATCATCCATAGGAATTTATAGAGCTTATTATAAAATGGAAGGTAATTTATATGTTGAATTTATTTTTAACAATGAAAATATTGAATTTAAATTTGATCCGGATAAACCTCATGAAACAATTGAATTTATAAGTTCAGATGAAAATCAAATATTTCAAAACTATCTAAAAGTCATTGAAGAATATCAAAAACAAATAGATGCATTGCAAATAGATTTTTTTAAAACAACAGATGTTGATCAGGTTAAAAAGATCCAAAACGAGTATAAAGAAATATTTTCTAAATTAAATAGTATTCAAAATGAATATGAAAAAAAATCAAAAGGAAAATTTGTCCATAATTTTATAAGAGCCAGTGCAAAGTATAATACTAATGTTCCTTTTAAAGACCCACAAGAATTTTTAGATTCGGTAAAATTTCATTTTTTTGATTCTATTGATTTTAATAACAAGGTTTTAAGTAATGCAACTTTTATCAATGATAGATTATTGGATTATGTTTTTTATTTGACCCAGGCAGATAATCAGGAGGCAAGAAACATTTTACAGAAACAAGCTATTGATGATATTGTTACTCGTTTGGATAGTAATTTGGAGGTTCTTTCGCATTTTGAAGATAGTATACTGTTTAACTATTTACAAATGGAAAATAAGGAAATGACGGATTATGTTATTGATAATTATTACAACAAATTACCAAAAGAGTATCAGGATGGAGCATTGTTGTTTAGAATAAAATCTGCAATGAAAACTGCAATTGGTGTAAATGCGCCGGATTTTTCCTGGGAAGAAAACGGAGTTTCAAAAAACCTATATGGATTGATAGGCCATGACTATTATATGGTGGTATTTTTTAGTTCTGGTTGTCGGCATTGTAAACAAGAAATTCCTGAATTTCATGAGTTTATAAAACAGTTTAAGAGTATTAAAATTCTTGCTATTGGCCTGGAAGATGTAGATAAAGACTGGAAAGTGATGGTGAAGGATTATACAGGATTTACAAATATTTTAGATTTGAAAAAATGGGATAGTAAAAAAGTAAAAGATTATGGCATAACTGCCATACCAAGTTATTTTTTGTTAGATGCAAATAAAAAAATTGTTGCTAAACCAAATGATATGGTTGAGTTAAAAGAGATGTTTTTACCAAGAAAATAACGCATTGTTAAATAATGTTTCTTGGGTTGTAGCAAATGAAAATACCTGACTTTCTCTTGATTCGGGTACATTGCATTTTTGTCCTGTTTCAGGATATATATATTATTTATTGGTTCTGTTCCTTTTAGGAAGAGTCCCTTTTAAATTCAAAAATGAATTTAAAATTTGTCTTTCACTAAAGTATATATGTTACATAAAAAATTATCTTTTTATCATTTACAAAAGAAAATATTTAAGTATTTTTACTAACTAATCTAACTTAGTATTATGGAAGATATGATTTTCTATGATAGGTTGCAGTTTGCATTTACTATCACATTTCACTATATATTTCCTCAGCTAACTATGGGGCTTTCCTTAATGATTGTCTATTTTAAATGGAAATATTTAAGAACCCAGATTGAAAAGTATAATGATGCAGCAAAGTTCTTTATGAAGATCTTCGCTATTAATTTCACTATGGGTGTGGTAACAGGGATTCCAATGGAATTTCAATTTGGAACAAATTGGGCTAAATTCTCAGAGCTTACAGGTGGAATTATAGGGCAAACCCTTGCCATGGAAGGTATGTTTTCTTTCTTTTTAGAATCTTCATTTTTGGCTCTTTTTATTTTTGGAGAGAAACTAATGGGTCAAAAATTACATTTTCTCACTGGTTTTTTAGTGTTTTTAGGCTCTTGGGCAAGTGGATGGTTTATTCTGGCAACCAACGCATGGATGCAGCATCCTGTTGGATATGAAATATTGGATAATGGCAAATTTATTCTTAATAATTTTTCTGAGTTATTCTTAAATCCATGGTTGATTCCTGCATTTTTACATAATCAGATAGCTTCTGTGGTAACCTCTTCATTTGTGGTTGCAGGAATTGGAGCTTTTTATATCTTAAGAAAAAAAAATATAGAATATGGTCAGTTGTTTTTAAAAACAGGAGTGGCTTTTGGATTGGTTTCCAGTTTGTTGGTTGCTTTTCCAACAGGTGACTGGAATGCAAAAAATGTAGCAAAATACCAGCCTGCAGCTTTTGCAGCGATGGAAGGAATTTTTGAAACGGAAAATGCCGGTGCAGAAATTGTGCTTATTGGACAACCAAATATGGTAGAGAAAAAAATTGACAATAAAATAGCAGTTCCTAATATTCTCAGTTTTTTGACTTATCAAAAATGGGACAAACAAATACCGGGAATGGATCAGTTTAAAAAGGAAGAATTACCAACCAATATACCAGCACTTTATTATGCCTATCATATCATGGTTGGACTTGGAACTGTATTTATAGGAATCATGTTTTTGTCTGCTTTCTTTTTATGGAGAAAAAAAATATTTAGTTTGAAACCTTTGCTTTGGACAATCATGTTTTTGGTGCCATTTCCGTATATCGCAAATATAACAGGTTGGTATGTTGCTGAATTAGGCAGACAACCTTATTTGGTTTACGGTTTGCTAAAAACAAGCGATGGCATATCTCCAACTGTTTCATCAGGTAATACCTTATTTACACTTTTAGGTTTTGTAGCACTATATATGTTACTCGGTTTATTATTTTTAGTCTTGGTAGGCAAAACAATTCATCAAGGTCCAAACCCTCAAAAACATTAAACTATGGAAGTATTTTGGTTTATTATTATTGCAATCGTATTGGCTGTGTTTTTTGTTTTAGATGGATATGACTTTGGTGTAGGAATCATCCATTTGTTTTTTGCAAAAACAGAGGAAGATAAAGAAGTAATTGCGAAATCTGCCGGTTTATTCTGGGACTCAAATGAGGTTTGGCTAGTAGCCGGAGGAGGTATGCTTTTTATGGCTTTTCCAACTTTTTACGCCTCCGTTTTTAGTGGTTTTTACCTCCCTTTGATCATCGTTTTATGGTTGATTATTTTTAGAGCTATTGGATTGGAGTTTAGAGGTCAGTTTCATTATCAAATGTGGAAAGACATTTGGGATAAAGCATTTGGTGTTTCCAGTTTATTGCTGGCTCTGTTTTTTGGTATTGCTTTGGGGAACATTGTTCGTGGTGTAAACTTAGGAGGTGTTGAAAATGGGATATCTGCTTATGAGGGGCATTATTTCTTTTTACCCTTATGGGATAGCAGTTTTAGTCCGCTTACCGAGCATCCGGGTGTAATGGATTGGTTTACCATAATTATTGGAATTATTTCGGTAGTAACATTAAGTATTCACGGTGCAAACTGGATCATCTTAAAAACAAATTCTTCCATTAATAATCGGCTTAAATCCCTGATTTTTAAATTGAATATTGCTTTATCAGCGTTAACATTGCTCTCTTTATTCTTATGGCAAGGTATTCTGCCAGATGCAATGAGTAATTTTGTAGATAAACCCTATTTAATAATTTTTCCTCTAATTTATTTTACAGGATTATTTGGTTTGTTCTTTATTAAAAAATTCAAAAAAGATATACATGGTTTTACCTTTTCAACATTGTTGATTTTAGGTGGGATCACCTCTTCTCTAGCATCCATGTTTCCGGTATTATTGCCTTCAACAAATTCAGTAAATAATTCACTTACCATTTATAATACGGCTGCGCATGAGTATGGTTTGTCGGTTGCTATGGGGTGGGGAATTGTTGGGTTTATCCTTCTCTTTGTTTATATGATTATTCAAAAAAGATTGATGGGAGGAAAGATTGATAAAATGGATTATGGACATTGATAAAAGTAAATAATGAATGAGACAATCATTTCTCTTGTAAGTATTTTGATAGGAATTATTGCTGCAAACCTAACCGGATATTTCTATAAAAAATACTCTTTTGGTTTGATTGGCAATTCTATTGCAGGTGTTTTTGGTAGTATCTTTTTTATAAAATCATTTGGAAGATTAGGTTTTGATCCAATATCTATCATGCAACAAGGAAATGCGGATGCTTTATTGTTTTTGATCAATATACTGATTTCTTTTTTTGGTGGCGGAATAGCTTTAATTTTGATAAAAAAATTGAAAGTAAAGATGAATAAATCATAAAATGTTACAGTTGAAAATTGTTCAATAGGTTCTGATAATACAAACTCATCTTTTAATATTTACCCAAATCCAACTATAGGAAAACTAAAAATTAAGGACAAAGAATAAAATAAAAATTTAGTAAAACCAAGAAGTTGAGAACTTGCTCGAAAATTACTCGGCTGTACTTCGTTTTTTTATCAGGGAAAAAAATGAAATGCCAATCCAGCCTTAGGGCTTAAAGATAAATATTCCATTAAAATAATAGTAGAATCGTAAAAACTAATCGATTAAATAAAACTTCTGTTGATGTAAAACAGTATATTTCTTAAGCTTTTCGGAAATATCTTTATTTTTATCAATTACATTTTTAGTTTCGTAAGGATCATTTTCCATATCAAATAGAGATAATTTGATATGCTTTGTATCATATTTTCCTGGTAGTCCGTCTTTTCCTGGGGTATTTAATGATCGGTAACTATGATCTAAATGTAGCTTCCATTTCCCATCACCTGACATTACACTTTCAAATTTATTTCCTGTTGAAAACGCATAGAATTCATGAGGGTTTGTTGCTCCTTTTTTATTTGAAAGATAATTCCATATATTTTTTCCATCAATTTCCGTATTTGGAGGTTGAATACCTGTTAAATGGCAAAGTGTTGGTAACAGATCAATTGAAACAAATGCTTTATTGGAGGTCGTATTTGCTTTTAAATGATCAGGATATTTGATTATACACGCCGATCTGGTTCCCCCTTCAAATGAAGTGGCTTTTGCCTCACGAAATGGTGTTTCCCCGGCATGATTCCCATAAGCTGCCCATGGGCCATTATCAGAAGTGAAGATCACAATGGTATTTTCTTCCAATCCGTTTTTCTTTAAGGTATTCATTATTTCTCCTACGGACCAATCCAGTTCCATGGTCACATCTCCATATAAACCCTGACCAGATTTTCCTTCAAATTCTTTGCTGCAAAAAATGGGAACATGAGGCATAGAATGTGGTACATAAAGTAAAAACGGATTACTATTGTTTCGATTGATAAAATCTACGGCATGTTCTGTGTACCATTTTGTTAGATTTTTTTGTTCAGGAACTCCAACATCTTCGATGGTTACCTTACCATTTTCCCAAAACTGAATAGGATATTTACCCCAATATTCAGGATTTTCAGGGTGGTATTTCCACATATCATTAGAATACATTAATCCGCATGATTCATCAAATCCTCTTGCATCTGGGCGGGTTTCTGGTTGGTCACCACAATGCCATTTTCCAAAAATGGCTGTTTTATATCCTGCTGATTTAAATACTTCACCCATGGTAGGAAATGTTGTTTCCAGCCCTCTTTCCTTTGGGCCATGAGCACCAAAAACTTTTGTTCTTCCCGGATAGCATCCTGTTAACAGGGCAGAACGAGATGCAGAACAAATTGCTTGAGGTACATGAAAATTAGTAAACATGGTTCCTTGTTCAGCTAGCTTTTGCACATTAGGTGTTGGTACATTTTTTTGTCCAAAAGGATTAAAATCTGCATAACCAGAATCATCTAAAAAAATGATAACAATATTTGGTTTTTTGATCTCTTTTTTTGCAACCTTTTGTGCCTCTTTTTTTGATGCAATATTGCACGATGTAGCTAAAACACTAAGTAGTATTATTAAGAATAAGTTAAATTTGAAATTCATCACTCTATTTTTTAAATTATAAATAAGCTTGTTCTGTGTATTAAAAATGAAAAAAAGCATCTTCAAAATGTTCAATTTTGGTTTCTTTTTGGTTTTTAATGATGCCAATTACATCAAAACGAACTTCAACATTTAAATCTTTAGAAACAACATATTCATCCATTGCACCTATCAGTAAGTTCTTTTGTTTGGGTTTTAAAAAATCCTGAGGGTCACCAAAGTCATCGGTGGATCGGGTTTTAACTTCCACAGCAATTAAACTATTTCCCAATTGTGCAATGATATCAATTTCAGCTTTTTTAAATCGCCAGTTTTGTTCTTTGATCTCATATCCTTTTTCAATCAAATAATCTACGGCAATTTGTTCTCCGGCTGTACCTAATTCATTGTGCTGTGCCATAACAATTATTTGTTTTTCATAAAATTATCATTTTTCGTTTTTCTTGCATCTGTAATTATTTCTTTTGGATAATCATATAATTCTAAAATCTTAATAGCATTTCTAGTTTTTAATTTCCCAATTTTTAATTTATGATCAAAAAACAAATTTTCATTTTCTATTTGTTCACTAAAATGAAATAACTTGTAATTATCTTTTTCTAATAAATCAGTTAATTCAATATCATGCGTTGATACCAAAACTATATGATTTGTTTTGTTAAGAAATGACAAAATCGCTTTACCTCCAGAAATTCTTTCAATTGTATTTGTTCCTTTAAAGATCTCATCTAATACAAATAAACAGTTTTCTTCATTTGTTGATACACTTACTAATTCTTTAATAGTCAAAACTTCTTCTAGGTAATAGCTTGTACTTTCAAGAAGATCATCAGATATTTTAATGGATGTATAAACTTTGAAAAAAGGAGCAGCGTATTCTTTTGCAAAACAAATACTTAAGGTTTGTGCTAATATGCTATTTAGAGCAACCGTTTTAATAAAAGTAGTTTTTCCAGACATGTTTGAACCTGTTAACAGCATGCTTTTATTAATGATATTTAAATCATTTGGTACGCAATTATCAATCAATGGATGATAAATATCTTCGGAAATTATCTGTTTGTTTTTCGTGAATTTTGGTATGCATATTTGTTTTTCACTTGATTTTAATGACGCAGTAGAAATTGCCGAATCAATTTCTCCAATAAAGAGAAACATTTTTTCAATACTATCTTTTTCCTTATTTATAGAATCAATAAAACTAAAAAAGATAATATATTCTATATTAAAAAGTATTTTAATTAATTCAATAA
>JADGEA010000001.1 GCA_016744615.1 Flavobacteriaceae bacterium | reverse complement strand
TATTTTTAAATATGGGCTAACCTTTGTAGCGAATATATTGTTAAACTCTGAAAATCAAAATGGTACTGATATATTTCGTTTTTTGTCATGTACTTAGAATTTTGACTTATCAATTTGTAAAGAAATAGGCATTATAAAACTTCAATATGTTTGTTGCAGGAATTTATCAGTTTAATAATCATCTAATGACTATATGTAATATAATCTACTTTCTATATAAATTACAGTAACTTTCTTTAGACTCTTATAAACATCCCAAAAAAATAAAAAGCTTTTCTTTGTGTTAGATCTAAAAAATCTTGATTTTCTTTTGAGAGAGAATCCGATTGATGTGAACTGGTGTTTTTTATTGGATTTTGAGCATTCAATAATGATAAATTATTTATTCTTGAATCTATAATTATTTCAATTTTAATATTTTTTATTTGGTGGTTGCCATGTTTTACCCTTATTATATTTTTTCAAATCTCTTTTACAAGGCCAAATTGGTCTTATATGCTCTCCTATTACTCTGTTTAAAGGCAAACCTATTGCTGTATTTTCACGCCACTTATCACTTGAATCAAGCATTTGGTTTAAAATTATCTGAAAATTGATATCCTTTGATAAATTATTTTCTTCAAGCGGATCCTTTATTAAATTGTATAATTCAATTCCATTATTTTGTCTGATCATTTTTAAATCTCCTCTACGCATCGCTAATCGTTCGGCATGCATCCAAAATAAATCTCTATCATCTAACTTTTTAACTTGATTTAGGCTTTTCCAGAGGTTTACACCATCGGGTTTTTTAAATGGATTAAT
Organism: Flavobacteriaceae bacterium; assembly: GCA_016744615.1. Lineage (GTDB taxonomy): Bacteria > Bacteroidota > Bacteroidia > Flavobacteriales > Flavobacteriaceae > Lutimonas. The sequence goes on along the minus strand of JADGEA010000001.1, from coordinate 55,995 downwards.
TGGTACACCAATCAAATCAAGAATTGTTGGGAAGATATCCATGGTTATCATTATATCTTTATTTATAAAACCGGGATTTAGTTTTCCTTTCCAATAAAATATGGCAGGTACTTTTATTCCTCCTTCATACATAGTTGCTTTACTACCACGTGCATTACCATTTACTTTACCATATTTCACTCCTATTTTTTCTCCACCATTATCAGAAATAAATATAACTAATGTGTTTTCTTCTATTTTAAATTTCCTTAAAGTTCTCATAATTTGACCAACTCCTAAATCAATTGAAGCAATCATTTCAGAATATCGTCTCATGTATTCTTCAGGAGACATAAGGTTATCTACTCTATAGGCATAAAAATCATCTGTACGGATTGCTAAATCATTTGGTCCTTGCATAGGTAAATGAACTGCTGCATGAGGTAAATACAAGAAGAAAGGATTTTTATGGTTGTCTTCTATAAATTGAACTGCTGCATTATTTAACAAAGTAGTTGCATAGCCGGGTTGATTTTTTAATTCATGATTGACCCACCAATCTGGAAAGCTTTCCGTATTATGATGTGATATGTAATCTATATTACCATCTAAGAAGCCAATAAAGTCATCAAATCCGTGATTATAAGGCTGATATTTTTTGCCGGCTCCCAAATGCCATTTTCCAAAAATACCTGTATGATAACCTATTTTTTTTAATTCTTTTGCAAGAATAATATTTTCTTCAGGATCTAAACCATCATCTTTTAAACAATGAAAATAAATATGGTCTAAACCGACACGTTGTTGATATCTACCTGTTAAAAGGGCTACTCGAGTTGGCGAACAAACAGTGCCATTACTGTAGAAATTTGTACACATGACACCTGTTTCGGCTAACTTGTCAAGTTCAGGAGTATTAATTCCTTTTCCTCCAAAACTACTTAAACCTGCATATCCTAAATCATCAGCCATTATTAAAATAATGTTGGGCTTTGAATTCTTATTATGCTGTGCATTTAAGAAGGAGATAGTTAAAAATAGAATAATGGTCAATAGTTTCTGATTCATTTTTTTTAATTTTACCTTTTTCTTTTTGGTTTGCTTGCAGGTTTAGAATTTGGTTTCTCTGTAGGGACAGAAGTTTTATTGTCTTTTACATTACTGTTTTCACCTTTTTTTTCGGCATCTGTTTTCCAGTCGTCTTGAACCGGTTTACCTGTTGATTCTTTAGCTTTATTAGCCTTATTAGTTTTTTTCTTATCAGCGACGTTTTTTTTACTATTCCCTACATTTACATTTGTTCGGCTATACGAATTATTAACATTCACATGAACATGAACATTTGTTCTGTATCTATGAGTTGGGTAAGGTCTCCAAGGGCGATAATAAGGAGGATAATAACCCCAATAAAAAGGAGATCTCCAAGGGTTGTAATGTGGTCCCCAAAACCAGATAATAATAACGGGTGGGTGCACATAAACAGGGTAAATAACATAAGAAGAACCATACATACTAACATCACCAACAACTTCTACTTGTGTATCCTCCCCTTCTTTAACATTAATAGTTGCTACATCTTGATATTTATCTTTTCCAATTACGGCCTGAATTGTTACCTTACGGGAATCACCTTTTGATGATTCAATAACTCTTAAATAATCAACTTCATCGTCTTTATTTAAATCTAAATTAGATATTTGTGTTTTGGGGTCATTTAATTTTTTTTCAAAATCTTCAAGATCTTTTGCTTCTCCAAATACAGAAGCTACGGCTTCTAAATCTAAGTTTTCACTTACATTACTATCTGTTGCCTCTACTGTGGTAACATCTTGCGCATTCAAACTGGTAAATCCAATTAATAAAGCGATTACTAAAACTTTAATTTTTGTTTTCATTTAATTTCTATTTCAATTAATTTTTATTATAAAATGTTTATATTCAATACATATGCTGCAACTATTATATAAACTTCCTTTTTTAATGCTAAAGGATTGATAGTTTTAATATCATCTCCAATGTTTTTTATAATTTCTTTATTATAAACAATTTGATCTAAAATATCAAGTACTTACATCTGTTCCTCTTTAAATCTAGTTAACAACGGATGGAATAATTACATTTTCTAGAATTGAAAATGGTTTTCTAGTACCATTACTAGTAAAAACGGCTACAGTGTTTAATTTTGGAATAATGTATATAAACTGACCTCCCGCCCCTCTGCAAGAATTTATTTCGTACATAACATTATCATAGACTATGTAATGAGTCCACCAAAAATAACCATACTTATTTTTCCCATTGTCTGCATATTTTCCATTAGCCAATTTCACCCATTTTTCACTAATTATCCTTTCTCCGTTGAACATACCATTATTTAAGGCAAGCATTCCAATTTTTAACATATCTCTTGAACGCAGTTTCATTCCAGCAGCAGCTTTTGTTAACCCATTTGGAGATTTGTCAAAAGAATAATTAATGATGCCTAAAGGAGAGAAGAGGTGTTTTTCAACAAAATTTTTCATGTCTTGACCTGTGGAATTTTTAATAATTTTAACAATTATTTCAGGATTTGCACCTTGATATTTATAAGTAGTCCCTGGTATCAATGTATTTGAATTAGAGAGGATTTGCTCAATAAAAGTAGTGTCTGTATTTTTTTTCTTAAAAAGATGGTTGTCGATCTGTAATCCGGACAGCATTGACAACACATCTTTTATTCTAATTTTCTTGGTGTTTTCAGATAGTTTTAAAGTGTCAATATTAGGTAAATATGTTAAAATATAATCTTCTTCACTAGTTACTTTCTTTTGGTCTATTGCAATCCCTAAGGCATAGGAAGCTATACTTTTAGTAATTGACATTTGATAATGGGGTTTATCTATACTCGCAAACCCAAAATATTCCTCTAAAATTAATTTTCCATTATTAAACAGCAAAAAACTATCTACAGAACCCTCTTTCCTCAAATTTTGCTTTGGAATTCCTTCATCGAGTTTTGCTTTATAAGTTTTATTATTTTTTTCAATTTCATTTACAGTTTTCATTAACTGCTTCATATTTAGATTTGATTTGTTAGCATCGGCTACTTTTATCCCATCTTGTAAATCTTTTGGAATAGTATAAGTAATTGTCCCCCTAACCTTAAACCCAGAAGATTCATCAATTTTTGTTGAAGATTTTTTAGTTGTAATTGCTATCTCTTCATCTACACCATCATTTGCTTTTTTTATTTGACAAAAAAAAGGATTGCTACTAAAAAAACAAATAACTACCAATATACTATATTTCAATTTCATTTCTAACTGTTACTTATCTATTTGGTTAATAATTTTTGGCACTCCTTTTAAATATCCTAATGAGTTCAAAAATAAATATATTTTATACAATACATCTTTATAATAATTAGGTGATTGATCCTACCCAAACCTTTAATCTATAAACTCACCTCTTTTATGAATTGTTTTATCCCTTTTTACTGTAGCTATTAACTTAATAGCTTCTTTTACAAATTTAGGATTGTCAACTTCTAAAAGGTACTCTCCTTTTTTAGGTATTTCATCAATTATAGTAATAGAATACAGATTACTATTTTCTATTCTGTCTGCTTTAGTTCTTATTTCTTTCAAAATATTTCCGTTTAAATCTTTTACTCTTCCTTTGAGATAATATTTAGGAGTTTCTTTAAATTCAAACGCTATATGGGCACCTCTTTTTCCATTTTTAATAACAAAAGGTATTTCTACTTTCTTTTCACTAACTCTAAATTCACTTGCCAACGTTGTATGAGCATTTGGTAATAAAAAATGCCCTGATTCTTGCCACGCTGTTTCAAAACCAGTTAATTTGAATCCATAACTGAAATTCAATTTTTTATTATTTATATCAACTGCCGATAGATCTAATTCTATAGATTTATTATCTTTTATACTAAAGGGAATACTACCATAACCAAATAAATTTATAGAAGCATCTTTATCTACCCTTAGTACTTTTATAGCCTTAAGGTTTAGCTTATTATTTTTGGGCCAATCTAATACAAAAGCATATACATTTTTAAAATTTTGACTTCGTGTATATCTAATTTCCTTTGATGAATAATTTTCTTCTTCCTCCTTTTCAGAATTCGTTGCTGCATTATGTCCTTTTGAAGAAGATTTTATTCCTTCTCCATAGTTAAACCAAGTACGTGTATTATAAATACCTTCTCCATTTACCTCAAACCAAGCACCCATTTCCATCAACATTTTTTTTAATGGTTCTGGTATTTTTCCTTCATAATCTGGGCCAATATTTAATAGGAAACATCCATTTTTAGACACAATATCAACAAGCCTGTCTATCATTTTATTTGTAGACTCAAATTTGGCTCCCCTGTAGTGAAACCAGGATCCAGGTGAATTATCTGTTAGCCACACATGATCTGTCATAAAACCAATTCTTCCTCTTTCTAAATCTAATGTTGAATATCTTAATTCAGGAATATCTTCTCTTTCTTTTTGAGCAACAGTTGGTTCTTGTCCGTTTGCCAAAGCCTGATTGTAATAAGTACTGTACATTTTTAACTTGATATCTTCATCATTCCAGCCTAAACCAAAATCAAAATAAATTAAATCGGGTTTATACTTTTTCGTAAACTCTAAAACTTTATCTAAAAACAGTTCTTGAAAATCTCTATCTATAGTCTTAAACTCTTTGGATCCCCTAACAGTAGTAAAATATGAATCCGGTCTTTCTGGACCATATAACATAGGAGCATCTTTCATATCGAATTTGGCAGTTGGCTCATAAAACCGGTAGGTGAATCCATGATGAAAAGACCCCATGAATTTCATTCCTCTTTTTACAATGGCTTCTCTTAGCTCTCCTGAGACGTCTCTTTTGGGTCCTTTTTGAACACTGTTCCATGGGGATAATTTTGAATCCCACATTAAGAAATTATCATGGTGAACGGCTACAGGACCTGCAAATTTCGCTCCTGCCTTAAAAAACAATTCAGCCCACTCATCAGCATTAAATTTTGGTGCATTAAATTGTTCTAATAAGTCTTTATAACCCACTTCATTTTGGTTTCCAAAATACTTTTTATGGTATTCAAACGCTGGAGAACGTTCTAAATACATCAATCTTCCATACCACCCAAATGCCCTTTCATCATTATATTGATTTCCATAAGTAGCCCCTCCCCAATGCGTATAAATACCAAACTTTGCGTTCGAAAACCATTCTGGGGTCTTGTAGTTTTCAGTTAAAGACTTATGTGTAGCTGCTATTTTTTTTAAATCATCATTCACATTTTTTATTTGTCCAAATAAATTTAAATTGTAAAAAAAGTAAATGAAAATTATTAAAAACCGATATTTTTTTATGTTTAACATTGTTTTAAATTTATTTATTTACAAACTCATTTGATTTGGTATAAAACAGCGTAAATAATAATTTTTTATTTATTGTATGTGTTTAATTTCACTCAACTCAGACACTCCATTTTCACTAAATGCCTCTATTTTAAAATAGTATTCTTGTCCTAAATTTAAGGCTCTTATTTCTAAATTTGGAGATGTATCTGCCCAGACTTGATAGGTTTGATATAATTTATCTTTTTCTATTCCCCATAATATGTTATAACCTGTTGCATCTGATACCTGATTCCACGAAATAAATGCATTTCTGCCATCATTCTCATCTCTCACTACATTCAAATTTTTTGGTGTTTCAGGATTTTTTCCATTGCCATTACCAAAAATTCTAATATCCGAAATGGCTAAGTTAGTTGTGGCTACATGAATATTTTCAAACTTAATAAAACGGGTTACTTCTGTTTTAGGCAATTCAACATAAGGGTTCGCCCTATTGGTCATTTCGTGGGTGTTATCTCCAATTTTATTCCAATGTTTTCCATCTTTAGAAGCGTACATCTTAAAATGAGTATATACCTTTTTTTTATACGTCTCTAATGATTGTTTATCCATGGAAATTTTAAAGCTTAAATTTGTATTTTCTTCTAAATAATCGCTGTAATTTATTTGAAAGGCTTTTACACTGTAAAGCTTTTCTAGATCAATAATAACGTTCTGTCCCTTCTTATTTTCTTTTGCAACCCAAAATGTTCGAGGATTTTCATCGGTAATATTAACAGCTCCCAATTGCTTACTTTTTTCTGAAGAAGCAATTGCCTTTTTCTTATATGACAGCAACATCCAGCCTGTAAACAATTCGTTTCTATTATTCCTTTTTCTTGTAGGAGCGTACTGTGGGAAATCTGCAAATCTTGTATTTGCATACATTTGATTGTCCTTATCAAAACCAGCCGGAACCATTAAAATTCTTCTTTCAAACACCCAATTAACTCCTATCCATGAAGTTCCTGTATTCCACCAATTCCCATATTTATCCTGAAATGTATTACCGTGCCCTGCGCCATTTAAAAAACCTCCAGGTTTATATGAAATAGGATTATATGGTTCATAATTAAAAGGTCCTAATGGTGAATTAGATGTGTAAACTCCATTGGCATACATGTTTTCACTTGTCCCAGGTGCTCCATATTGTAAAAAGTATTTATTGTTGTGTTTCGTCATCCACGCACCTTCTATATATGAAGGCTTATGCTCGTCCCTATGATCCTTTCCAAATCGTTCCCATCCATGAGATTTTGGATTTAAATTGATTAGGTTCGTGTATTTTGGAATAATATGGAGCGAATCTTTTTTATCCATTTCAGCTCCAACTATTGGATATACATTTGATGACCCCCAGTAACTGTACCATTTATTCAAATCTTCATCGTAAAAAAAAGCAGGATCCCAAAGTCCCGGCGGGTTTAAATCTTTAGGGAATCTTAAACTTTTATTATAAACTTTAAAAATCCCTTTTTCAGGCTGTGTACTGTAATAAATTGGAGCAGCAATAAAGTGACTTGAAGGTTGAAAGTAAATAGTATCATTCACAGAAAGTGCTGCGGGTGCTATAGGTCTATTTTCTTTGTCTTTGGAGGTATAACTTGAAGGCCAAATATTTGGTAATATATGCTCCCAACTAATCAAATCATCAGATTTCCAATAACCTCCTGATTTGGTTGCAAACAAATAATAACTACTAAATTCTCCATTTACTGAATGATTTAACAAAACAGGATCAGCACTAGAGCGGCATATAACATTATGCTCGGGATAATTGCTTCTTTTTTCAGGTATTGGCTTTCTGTATTTATAATCTACATCTACAGGATTACAAAAAGTTTTTTTTTGAAAATTTTGAGCATACATGATGCTTGTTATTAAAAGCAAGGGAAATAAATAGTGTTTCTTTATTCTCATATTTCTTATTTTAACCAGTTTACTTTAATTTCTTTTACTTGAACTAAATTAGTTCCTATATATATTGAAATCACCACTTTCCCAATCGTATTTTAAATCACTATTGAAAAATTTCAATTCATTAGGAGTTATTTTAAAGGTGACTCTTTTAGATTCTTGAGGGTCTAAATAAATCTTATCAAAACCTTTTAATTCTTTTACGACTCTAGAAATTGAGGCTGCTGGATCATTAATATACAATTGAACTATTTCTTCACCAGCATAGTTTCCTGTATTGGTTATCGTTACAGAAGCGAACAGTGTATCAGCATTACCTTTTAATATCTTCTTTTCCTTCTCCTTCAGATATTACTGGTAAATTACCTACGCCTGAAGAGAGGTTTAGTTGTCCTAGTTTTTCCTCCAAAGTCATTTTACTCATTAAACCTTTAATAAACTTATCCATTTCGGAATCCTGAGCAGTAATAGTATTTATAGTTCCAATTATTAAAAATATTATAATTATTGTTTTTCTCATTTCATTAAGTATCAATATTATTAAGCAATAGCTAGAAACTCAAACCTTTTTCATTCAATTAAATTATTTTCTACTCTTCTCAAATTTATCTTTGTACATATCCATGTATTTTTTATCCAATTCTTTTGAATCTTTATATTTTACTCTTAATTCAGCTAATCTTTTAGTTAAATCTTTTACAACCTCGGCATATGCCGGATCATTATATACACTCTTCAATTCAAGTGTATCATTTTCGCGATCATAAAGTTCCCATTCATCAATATCATCATAAAAATGAACCAATTTATATTTTGTGGTAATTATAGCATAATGACGTTTAACCATATGTGGACCTGGGTATTCATAATAATGATAATATACCGCGTCTCGTGTCCAACTTTCTTCTTCTCCTTTTAATAGAGGGATTAAGCTTTCACCCTGCATATCATTTGGAGCTATTACACCTGCTGCTTCTAAAATGGTTTGTGCGAAATCTAAATTTTGAACCATTTGGTTCGAAGTTGTTCCTTCTTTTATAACATTTGGCCAACGAACCAATAATGGGGTTTTAAATGATTCGTCATATACAAATCTTTTATCAAACCAACCATGTTCTCCTAAATAAAAGCCTTGGTCCGATGTGTAAACTACGATGGTATTATCTCTCAGTTCATTTTCATCTAAATAGTCTAAAACTCTTCCTACATTTTCATCAACAGCTGCTATACATGCAAGGTAGTCTTGCATATAACGTTGATAACGCCATTTCATTAAATCATTAGCTGTCATGTTTGGGTATGCCTTTTTAAAGTCTTCATTAACCATCATATAGGTTTCATCCCAAACCTCTTTTTGCTCTTTAGTAAAACGACCGTATTTTTTATTAAACAATCTTCCTCCCCATTCACTGGTTCCTTCCATACCTAACTCTTTTAGGCAACCTCCGGATATATTTTTGAATCCGCAGCATACGTCATATGAGTCAATAAATTCATCTCTGCTTCTTTGGCGGCTGTACCTCTTCCTTCATAATCATCAAATAAAGTTTCAGGTTCTGGGAATGTTTTTTTAGTAAATTCTTTAAAATGCCTTGGAGCCGGAAGCCATTCTCTATGAGGTGCCTTGTGCAAATACATTAATAAAAAAGGTTTTTCAGGATCTCTTCGTTCCTTCATCCAATCTAATGTTAAATCAGTAATGATATCGGTGACATAACCTTCTATTTTTATTTTCCCTGTATTTGTTATGAACTCCGGATTGTAATAATCACCCTGTCCTGGTAAAATTTTAAATTCATCAAATCCTTTTGGGTTATTTCCAAAATGAAGTTTTCCAAACATAGCTGTTTGATAACCTGTCTTTTGCAATAGTTGAGGAAAGGTAACATTGGTTGAGTCAAACGGAAAATGATTGTCAATTTTACCAGTTAAATGGGTATGCTTTCCTGTTAAAATAGTCGCTCTTGCTGGCGCACAAATAGAATTTGTTACACAAGCGTTACTAAATAGAATACCTTCTTTTGCTATTCTATCAATATTAGGTGTTTCAATTAGTTTATTGTTATACGCGCTAATTGCCTGATATGCATGGTCATCACTCATAATAAAAATGATGTTTGGTTTCTTTTTAACCATAGACTTACTCTCTTCCTTACAAGAGATAAATCCTGAAACAAAAAATAGTAATATCAATATTTTAATGATATCAATATTTGATAATTTAGTTTTCATGGAAGGAGATTTTAAATTAAAATTTTATGAGTTAAATATTTACAAGTTTTTAAATTTAGCCTTCTTCATACCGGCTTTTACATAAGGAATATCCATAAAGCGTTTCCAAATAGAACCACTTCTGTAATTTTCTATTGATAAAACTTCATTGCCCTTATCAATACCTAAATAAGTATTATCATACCAATTTTGATGAGGGTTAAAGGAATCGACAAAACCATATTCTTTAAAAATTTTATCGCCATAAGTTTTATACATATACTTAATAGATTTTAAAGATTCTTCTGGCATAAATGGTAATGAAGCCAATACTGCAGATGGAGCTAATGTTCCATTATAAGGATGTGAAAATCCTAAATAACCATCACGACCGGCAATCGCAGTCCAACCCCAAAGTTCTTCGGGATAACCATGAGCAAATCCCCAACTATTTGTGTACTCTTTGTTTGCCTTTAAGGCGTTAATGCTCATCTGATAATAATTCACAAAATCATCAGATTTATTTCTGAAATCATACCAACAAGCCGGAAATTGGTATATGTAGGCTAAAGGCTGCAATACACCATGAGGAGTTAAAAATTCACCAATATGATTATAAGGCTTAATAGGAATAAAACCTTTACCGCTTGCCCAGACATCCCAGCTAGCATCTGGTAATGGATAAGTTGGCGATCCTAATCCCAATAAATAAACCAAGTTATACTCATTATAACCTTTGTATACAGCCACTGGTTTCATTTCTGGACGCCAGCCACCAACAACTGCTTTTTCATCATTTATATATTTATCCCATTGAGCATTTTGATAAATTTTATTTGCTAAGGTTTCTACTTCTGTTCCTTTAAAATATTCCATTACATCTAGGACACCTGCCATTAAGATGGCTGTATCTATGGTTGAAACCTCTGATTTTCCATTGCGCTTTCCAGTATCTATATTAAAGAAATGATAGAAAAACCCATATCTTCCTTCTACGCAAAAATCTGTTGGATTATTAGGATCTTTGTAAAAACTATTCAGCGTTAGTAATACTCTCTTATAGGTTTCATCTTTTGACACCCAACCTCTTTCAACGCCCACAATAAAGGTCGATAAGCCAAAACCAGAAGTAGCTACGCTTGTACGTCTATTTTTACTATGTCCATCATAAATAAATCCTGTGTTTTCATCAAATCCTTCCCAAAAAAAGTCAAATGCTTTATGCTGAACTAGATCCAAAAAAACTTGATCTTCTTTAGGTAAATTCTCCCAAGTAGATGATTGTTTGGAAGTTCTTTTTTCCTCTTCATGTTTACAAGAATAACTTATAATTACTAGTAAACTTAATGCTAATACAATTTTAATTTTTTTAAATTTATTTCTATTCATTTTAAACGTAATTTTTAATTTTCTAATTTTAAAGTAAGTCTTAAACCTACAGAACTATATCCATTTTTAGACGAATATTGAAACCTTGTGGTTGATCTTATATTTATCTAGTTCAAACCAACTTCTACTGCAGGCAATCTTTTTTTTTACTTTTTGGTTCTTTCGGATTTACCTTTTTTCCTTCCTCATATTCGCTAAACCAATTGTAACATCATTCTGATAAGTTTCCATAAAACTTGCCTTAGGAGCCTAAACTATTCTAACAAAATTAACATTGCCTAAGTTGATTGTAAATGATTTACTTCTTGATATTTTTTTAATAGTCTGTAGCTTTGAATACTTGTATAACAGGAATAAAAAACTTATTACAACATAGAAAAATATTTACATTTTTTAAGTTTTAAAACTTATTGTTAAACTGATAATTTTGAAAGCTTACAATAAGAAGTTATCTGCTTTTTTTATTCTTATTCTTTTTTTTTGCTTGCTTTGCCTCAGCCTTCTTTTTTATTTCTTCTAGTTGCTCTTTTGGCATCAGTGATTTTTTCTTAGGGAAATAAGCGTCTAAATATTCTTGCATTTTCTCAGGTTGCCCTACATTTTCCAACATCACTAAAACTGGGTCATTTTTTTTCTTCATCCACTGAATTAGTGCAGTTCTATACTGTTCAATTTTACTTTTATATTTGGGATTATTAATAAGGTTGTTTGTGGCATCAGGATCTTTTTGAACATCATAAAATTCTTCTAAAGCTCTGTGTCTAAAAAAATCAACAAACCTTATATATTCTGGATGATTTTTCTCAATATCTTTATTTATTAGCCCTTCATTATTATTTCTGTATTCATTACCTGTTGAGCTCCAGGGATTAAATATGTATCTATACTTTTTATCTCCATAAGAACGGATAGGGGTAGCTTTTCCACCAATTTTATAATCGATTTCTCCGATAATAAAATTTCGATTTTCCTGTTTTTCACCTTTTAATAAAGAGAGAATTGATTTTCCATCTAATTTCTGATCAATTTTAATCCCAGCAGCATCCAAAAATGTAGGAAAAATATCCACTTCAGATATCATATGTTCTGTATCCTTCAACCCTTCTATCATGTGACCTGGATAATGTACGTAAAACGGAGTCTTTGTGCTTGAAATATAGGCGTTTGCCTTTGCAAATGGAAAGGCTGAACCATTATCTGACAAGACTATAATTAAAGTATTTTGATACAGTCCTGATTTTTTTAAAGCTTTGATAATTGCCCCAAATGTATCATCAAATCTTCGAACTGAATTATAATAATAACTCAATTCTAATTTTACCTGATCAGTTTTCGGTAAATACTTTGGAACCTCTACTTCATCTATTGTAAATATTTTTGATGGGTTTTCCGCCCCACTTGGAATTTTTCCATTTGGATTATGAAATACTCTATGTGGGTCATGTGAATTGACCATAAAATAAAAAGATTTATGCTCCTTTTTACATTTTTCAAAAAACTCAGTAGCGTAGGCTGAATACTTTTTGGGGCTTCTTCCTGATCCTAATTCTCCATAATTATGTTCGAAATCCCAATTGTAATTTAGATCGGGAGTTGAATGTCCAACTTTTCCTAAAATCCCTGTAATATAACCATGATCTTGAAAGGTTTGCATAGCAGTTGGAACTTTTTTCTTCATATGAATAAAGCCCATCATTCCACTGGAGATACCATATAATCCTGTTGCCATTATGGCTCTACTAGGCTGACAAATCGGAGTTGCTGTATGAGCTTCAGCGAATTGCACGCCTTCGTTGGCAAATTTATCCATCTGAGGAGTCAAGTCAGGAATATTTCTACCAAAGGAATTGACAGCCTCATAACCCAAATCATCCGCAGTTATTAGCAATAAATTTATTGGTTGTTTTTTATTCTGTGCAATTATTTGTTTGGATACAATAACGAATAAGAAAATGATCAAAAATAATTTTGTAGTTCTACTATTCATTAGTTTATCTTTTTAATGCTGTTCTTCTCGTTCTAATCACTTTATATGGAAACTCTGTTTTATTGCCATAACCATATTGAGCGGGAATATTTTTTTTATTCCATTGGGTATAAGCTGCTAATAATTTTTTCTTTTCTTTAGGGTTTTTTTCGGATAGATCTGTTGTTTCATAAGGATCATTTATCAAATTAAACAATTCAATTTGATCACCCATTTTGACAATTTTCCATTCCTTATTTCGTGCCGCAAAATGCTTTCCTTGTTTCCAGAATAATTCAGCATGAAGATAATCTTCATTTTCCCCTCTTACAACAGAAGTCATATCCACACCATCAATACTCCAGTTTTTATCAATCGTTAACCCTACAGCTCTCATTATCGTTGGCATAATATCTAATGAAGATACCGGCTTATCATAAATTATATTTTGCGGAAAATTATTCTTCCACTGAACCACAAATGGAATGTGAATACCACCTTCATAAAACTGATTTTTTTCACCTCTAAGTGGCAAGTTTGATGAGAAATTCCCTGTAGGTTTTCCACCGTTATCGCTTAAGAAAAATATTAGGGTGTTTTCTTCTATTCCATTTTCTTTTAAGGCGGATAGAATTTCTCCTATACTTTTATCCATTGCAAAATTCATTGCTGCTAATAGTCTTCTTTTAGGATTTTTAATGGTGTCAAATAGCTTTAAGTATTCATCTGTTGCTTGTAACGGAGCGTGAACAGCATTGTATGGTACATATAAAAAGAAAGAATTATTTTTATTTCGATTGATAAATGAAATGGATTCTCTTGTAATGGCATCGGTATAGTATTCTTCTTCTATGGCGAGTTCATCATTATTCCGCATATATTTTTTCTCCTTATTTTCAGGGTCAATATATAAAGCCGCTCCTTCCAAAAAACCAAAAAATTTATCAAAACCTCTATTCAAAGGATATAGATCTTTATCACCACTTTCACCTCCTAAATGCCATTTACCAAAACAGGCAGTTTTATAACCAATTTCTTTTAATCTGGTTGAAATGAAAGTTTCAGTTAAAGGCACACCAACTTTTACTTCTTGTGTTTTTTTTCTAGGCCCCGGATTTCTTTCAGAACCAAATTTTTGCTGGTAACGGCCTGTCATTAACCCTGCTCTTGTAGGGCCACAAACTGCTCCGGTAACATATCCATTTGAAAATGTAACACCATTTGAAGCTAAGGCATCAATATTGGGCGTTGGAATATCTTTACATCCATTATAACCAACATCTGCATAACCTAAATCATCTGCTAATAAAATGATAATATTGGGTCTGTTTTTATTTAGGTTATTGCTATTCGTTTTAGCTTGAGCGGCGATTTTGCAGTTAATTAAAACTAAAACAACGAAGTAAACGATATTTTTAATATTAAAATGCATACAAGTTTTGGTTATTTTTTACTCTTTTTTTTAAAGCCTTTAACTTCAGCATATGGAGGTTTGAAATATTTTTCAGGAACCTCATAAGTAATTCTTAATTGATGTAATTCTTTTGTCATTTTAGCAATTATGTTTTTATAACGATCATTACCATAAAGATTGTCGATTTCATTTGGATCTAATTTTAAATCATAAAACTCGTACTTATCATCTGTATAAAAATGAATTAATTTGTAGCGTTCTGACCTAATGCCATCATGTCTTGGGACGTTGTGTCTTCCATGATCATAATAATGATAGTAAACTGATTTCCTCCATGTATTATCTTGTTCACCTTTTGCGATTTGAAGGAATGATTCACCTTGCATATCTTTTGGAATCTTGATTCCAGCAGCATTAATTAATGTTGGAGCATGGTCAATATTTTGTATCATTTGCTCAACCCTTGTTCCTGGTTTAATTTTATTTGGGTATCGCATAACAAAAGGCATTTTTAATCCCTCTTCATACATAAATCTCTTTTCAGCAAAGCCGTGTTCTCCAGTAAAATAACTTTGATCGGAAGCATATATAATTATAGTATTTTCTTTAATCTGCTCATTTTCGTCGAGCCAAGTTAGTATTCTTCCAACATTATCATCAATGCCATCAACACATCTTAAATAATCTTTAATAAATTGTTGATATGCAAATTTTTTCAGTGCATCACCCTTCAGTTTGCCTTCTTTTTTTAATTTGAAATATTCTTTATTGATAGGGTCTTTATAACTATGCCATTTTTCAAGCTGATCCTTGGTCATTCTTTTATAATAAATATTTGTCGAAGGATCATGATCTTCTAAAAGTGGTAATGGCCTATATCCTACTTTCATATTCGCCTCTTTGGCATACCTTTCACGTGTACTATAATCATCAAATAAAGTAGCTGGTTCAGGTATTGTGTCGTTTTTATATCTGTCTAAGTATCTAAAATGAGGCATTCTAGGTACGTGAGTTGCTTTGTATTGTACAAAAAGTGTAAATGGCTGCTCGTTTCCCTTAGCATTTTTATCCAGCCATTTTAATGCATCATTTGTCACAATGTCTGTGGAATAGCCCTGTTCAGTTAATTCCTCTCCCTTACTTGTTATAAAAAACGGATTGTAATAGAAGCCCTGTTTCCCGGCGCCCATTAAAACTTTCCAATAATCAAATTCATCTCCAGGATTTGAATTTAAATGCCATTTACCTATAAGTGCTGTTTTGTAACCATTTTGTTGTAAAACCCTAGGCAATAAAGTTTGATTTCTATTCCAGGCCGCTCCATTTCCGATAACACCGTTTTTATGACCGTGTTTACCTGTTAATATAGATGCTCTACTCGGTCCACAAATAGAATTCGAGTTATAGCTGTTAATGAAAATAGCTCCTTCATTCGCGATTCTGTCAATATTAGGAGTCTGGTTTAAGCCGGAACCATAGGCGCTAATCGTTCTATTTGCATGGTCATCAGACATGATAAAAATGATATTAGGTTTTTTATCATTTTTTACCTCTTGCCCATAGGAATTCATTACTGTAAAGACTAAGGTGAAAATTAAAATACAAGGGTTAATTTTATTTTTTTTCATCATAATTATTATGGGTTATATTTTCTAATAATATTTATTGGTATGTAAATTCACTACTTAAAGTGGCATTAGAATTACATCCTATAAACAATTTAAAATCACCAGGTTCAGCAACATAATCCATATTTATATCATAAAACTTTAAATCCTCTCCCGTTAATTCAAATTCAACAGTTTTGGTTTTCCCTTTTTCAATAAACACTTTCTGAAACCCTTTTAATTCTCTGACAGGCCTTGTTACCGAACCCACCAAATCTTTTATATATAATTGAACCACCTCTTCTCCATCATATTCTCCAGTATTTTTCACATTAACTGAAACTCTAATCTCTTTAGTATTCGTGATATGATCATTGCTTAAAACTAAATTGGAATACTGAAATGTTGTATAACTTAAACCATATCCAAATGGATATAATGGAGAATTTGGATTATCTAGATACATTGATTTATATGGGTTTACCTTCTCATTTGGATCAATAGGCCTTCCTGTGTTTTTCATATTATAATAAATTGGAACCTGACCTAAGGAACGAGGAAAAGTTACAGGCAATTTTCCCGATGGAATTGCATCTCCAAATACAATATCTGCAATTGCATGACCTCCCATTGTTCCTGGAAACCAAGCTTCTAATATGGCATCCATTTCTTGATCTTCCCATTCTAGTGTTAAGGGTCTGCCATTTAATAGAATTAAGATAATGGGTTTATTTAACTTTTTTAATTCTACCAATAATTCCTTTTGATTTCCTGGTAAGTCTAAATCTGTTCTACATGATGCTTCCCCTGACATACTCTGCAATTCTCCCATAGCAGCCACAATTATATCAGCTTTTTTTGCAGCATTAATGGCTTCATTAAAGCCACTTTTATTTGATGCATCTGTTCGCCTCATATAGCGATTTAGCTTGGTTCCTTCAGCATAAAAAATATTCTCTTTTCCTATTTTTTCAATAAAGCCTTCTAATACAGTTACCGGATCATCTTTATGTTTGCCTGCTCCAGACCAAGAACCTATCATATCTCTTTCACTATTTGCCAATGATCCTATTAAAGCAATTTTTGTATCCTTTGATAAGGGCATTGTGTTATTGTTATTTTTTAACAAAACCATTGATTTTCTGGCTATATCTCTGGCTGCCTCTAAATGTTCTTCAGTCATTATATTCTTTTCTTGTCGTTCTATATTTGAATACCTGTAAGGGTCTTCAAATAACCCTAAAGCATATTTTAATTCTAATATTCTTCGAACGGTAATGTTTAATTGGTCTTCTGAAACTTTTCCCTCTTCTATTAGTTCTTTCAAATATTTTGAATAAACTTCTCCCTGCAAATCCATGTCTACTCCAACGTTGATAGCCAATTCAGCCGCATCTTTATTATTTTCAACAATTCCGTGAGCTACCATCTCATTGATGGATTGATAGTCGGTAACTACAAATCCTTTAAATCCCCATTCATTTCTTAAAATATCTTTTAATAAGTATTTATTACCTGTTGCAGGCACACCATTTAACTCATTAAATGAAGTCATAAATGTTGCTACTCCTTGATCAACAGCTGCTTTAAAGGGTGGTAGGTATGTAGTTCTTAATTCACGGTCAGATAAATCAACCGTATGATAATCTCTCCCTGCTTGTGTGGCTCCATAAGCTGCATAATGTTTGGCGCAAGCTAATATTGTATTGATATTTTTTAAATCACTCCCTTGAAAACCTCTGATTCTGGCTTTTGCAACTTCACAACCATAATACACATCTTCTCCTGAACCTTCCGATACTCTTCCCCATCTTGGATCTCTGGCAATATCAATCATGGGAGCAAACGTCCAATGAAGCCCTTCTGATGAAGCTTCGATAGCTGCAATTCTTGAAGATTTTTCTATAGCTTCTAAATCAAAACTTGCTGATTCACCTAAAGAGATTGGGAAAATTGTTTTATGACCATGAATCACATCATAACCAAACAATAGAGGGATGCCTAATCGTGTATTCTCAACAGCCATTTTTTGTAATCCTTTTGTAAACTCAGCCCCATATGCATTAAAAATATTTCCTACTTTCCCCTCTTTTATTAGTCTTTCATAATTTTTGTTTACAGATGGACCAGTAACATCTCTAGTGCTGGTAAGCAAGACTGTTTGACCTATCTTTTCATCTAAGGTCATTATTTTGATTAATGAATCAATTTTTAAATTAATTATTTCGTCATTTACTTTCCAGCTTTTAGGTAAGTTACTCTCTTTTAGATTTGAATTAGAATAAATTGTAGATATAAAATAAATACCCACAGCAAATACCAATAATAATATAACTCTATTCTTCATTTATGATGTATTTTTTTAATTATAACTAATATCTAATTTTGTTAACCCTTCTTGTATTTCTGGAGCACCCATAAATAGATTCCATACGAGCCCAGTTCTATAATTCTCTATCATTACAATTATTGGACCTTGATCAATTGCTAAATGTTCATGATCATACCAATTTTCTTGAAGATTAAAAGCATCTACAAATCCATAGTCTTTCCATATTTTATCACCCAACTCTTCATAAAAATATCTAAGTGCTTTCATAGATTTTTTGGGTGTATAGGGGAATGAAGATAATGCAGCTGAAGGTGTAATCACACCTCTGTCATTTGTTGGACTATGTGCAGAATACCCCTTATTACCATCACTTGCTGTTAGTCCCCAGCAATTTTCACCATAGCCTTTATAATTGTTTGGATTTTCTACACAATAGGCATAATTAATTTTTGCATGATTTACATTTTGCTGCCAGTAATTAGCATATTTGTCAACCAATAGTTTAGGATTTAATCCTAAGTAAGAATAATGTGTAAAAAAAAGTGGACCTCCATATTTTGGTCCTAAAGGCAAATCATAGCCGTAATAATTTCGATTTTTCACGATGTTTCCTGAGCTCGCCCAACCATTATGATATACAGAAGCAGGAATACCATGTGTTTTTGAAGCAGCAGCTAGTACATAGGCTATTTGACCTTCATGATGACCCCTTATTTTGTGATTTTTCTTAAAGCCATAATTAGGGGACCAATGCCAGGTTAAAACATCTTCACCAGGTTGTACATACCAATCCCATTCAACATCTTCCCAAATATGATTAATTCTTTTGCGTAAACTCGTTTCAAACGAATTTTTTTGATTAAAATATTGCCTATTTATAAGCAATCCTTCAATTAAAAATGCTGTTTCAATAATATCACCTCCATCGTCAAATTCACTAAAACTTACTGATTTTTCTGTTTCACCACTATACCAATGTGCAAATGCACCGTGAAACTTATCTGTTTTTTCTAAAAAATTTAATATTTTTTCTAATCGTTTAATTGCTTCATCTCTGGTAATCCAACCTCGCTCAACAGCTATAGGAAAAGCGGCTAAACCTAATCCTGTACCTCCTGAAGTAACTCTTTTTAATTTTGAATTTTTAGATGATGACCTTTCATGAGCCATGCCGGTTTTAGTATCAGCAAAATCCCAAAAATATTTAAATGTTTGTTTTTGAACTTTTTCTAATAATTCATTATCAGATAGTGAAATATGTTGATCATCAGAAATAACAATATCATTTATTTCTGATTTACAACATATTAAAGAACTAAAAGAAATAAATAGTATAATTATTAGAATTGAACCCTTGTATGGCATAAGGAATGTATCTTTAATGAGTTTTTAACTACTTTGGAATAAATGACTGATCTATTTGAGTATTGCTTTTGTCAAGCATTAATCCTTTCAACAATAAATGAAGAAAGGATTAATTAAATAACTCAAATATTTATTAACTTAATAACCAGGATTTTGAATGATAACTCCTTCGGTATTATCAATTTCAGTTTGTGGAATTGGAAAATACTTATGTTTTATAGCATCATAATCAGTTATTCCTTGAGCATGTAATAGTTCTGCTGCTCTGCCTTGTCTTAGAATATCCCAATATCTTCCTTGTTCAAAGCCAAGTTCAACTCTTCTTTCGTTCCAAATAGCCATTTTTAAGTCTTCTTTATTCACTGTGGTAACATCGGGTAAGATAGCTGAGTTTCCTCCTCTGGCTCTGTTCCTTACTTCATTTAAATAAATCAATGCTTCACCAGATTTACCGTTTTCATTTAGTGCTTCTGCTGCCATTAATAGAACATCAGCGTATCGAATAATTCTGACATTTACAGGATTATTGGCACCACCACCACCACCACCAATAGAAATTGATGGATCAAAAGCATATTTTGGTAATAATGCTTTTTTATTCCAATTTGTACCGTGATTTGGTGAATTTCTAATAACTACTGTTTGCCCATCATATAATGTATCACCAGAATAGGCAATTGTGGCATGTTTTCGAGGATCATCTATTTCATAGGCAGCTTCAAGATCAGGCGTAGCAGAATTGATTCCCCATCCTAAAGTTCTAGATCCCTGCATAGTACTATACTTATCTATCCCCATTTTGGTTCCTGTATCAGAATGTGTTGCCTGAATTTCAAAAACCGATCCTGAGCCATTTTCTCCACTCAATTTAAATATGCCTTCGTAATCTGGATCTAATGAATACTCTCCTCTATTGATAACTTCCATTGCATATTTTTCAACATTTGCAAAATCATTTCTAAACAAATAGGCTCTTGCAAGCATTGAAGAGGCTGCTCCTTTTGTAACTCTTCCTAATTGCTCTGAAGCGAATTCTGATTTTTCAGGTAGGTTTTCAAAAGCAAATGTTAAATCATCTTCTACTACTTGCCAAATCTCTTCTTCAGTAGCACGTGGAATAAAATCTCCCCCTAATTCAGGAATTTCATCTGTTATTTTTGGAACTCCACCAAAGGCTTTCACTAAATTAAAATAAGCAAATCCTCTAATAAACCTCGCTTCTGCAAGAATTCGTTTTTGCAAAGAATCATCAAATTCAAAATAGGGTTCACTATTAATAACTAAATTTGAACGAGCAATCAATACAAAGTTCCCAGTATACCAATTATCACAAACAGCTCCTCCGAAACTTGAAGGAGTAAAAGTGAAATTATTCATTTCTACACCTGGTTTGTTATTTTTATTTCCATGATAAGTGTCATCTGAAGATATATCACCCATCATTACATAAGGCCAAACAACTATATCCCAATGACGTAAATAACTATAAGCTCCGTTTAAACCTGCTTCTGCTCCTTTTGCTGTGGTAAAAAAGTTATCTGTAGCATATTGCCCTAAGGGAGACTTTTCTAAATAATCTTCGTTGCAGCTCATCCATAGAACTGAAACTATTAAAAGTAAACTAAGTGAAATTTTATTTTTCATTTTCTTATTTTTTTAAAATGATACATTTAATCCAAAACTATATGTTGTTGCCAATGGATAAATTCCAGAATCTATTCCAGCAACCAATACATTACTACTCTTTGTTACATCAGGTGTAAAACCTGAATAATTTGTATACGTAATCAAATTCGTTACATTGGTATAAATTCTAATATTTGATGATTTAATTTTATCAGATATTCTTTTGGGCAAATTATATCCTAACTGAACATTTCTGATTCTTAAATATGAACCATCTTCTAGCCAATAATCATTGGGAAGTTCGTTATGTACATCGGCATTGTTTACTCGTGGATGCGTATTGGTAGATCCTTCTCCATTCCAGCTATTTACAAATTTTTGTTCAAAATTATAAGTTGAACTCCATCTTTTTTTAGCTTTAAGATTTATAATATCATTACCCTGAACACCATTAATATCCATTGAAAAATCAAAGTTTTTATAATCCATAGATAGATTTAAACCAAACAATAAATCTGGTATTGGTGTTCCAATATAGGTCATATCATCTTCAGTGATTACACCATCTCCATTTACGTCAGAGTATATTAAATCTCCTGGTTTTTCGATCCCTGAATTTGGATTATTATCAATTTGTTCTTGATTTTGAAAAACTCCTGCAGTTTTATATCCCCAGAATGCTCCTACAGTACCTCCTTTTTCAGTTCTTGTCAATACCTGAGAATCATAAGATCCTGATAAGTAACTTCTTCTATCCGATAATTCTAACACCTCATTTTTAAGTGTAGATAAGTTTGTAGATATACTGTAATTAAAATCACCCACATTATCATTCCAACTGAAGACAAACTCCATACCTGAATTTCTTACAGATGCTGCATTTACAGTTGGGTCTTCTCTAATTCCAAAATATGAAGGAATAGGAATAGGAATTAGAATATCATCTGTAGTACGATTATAATAATCAATTTCTGTAGTGAATCTATTATCAAACATTCCCAATTCAATTCCTACATCAATTTGAGTGGTTGTTTCCCATTTGATATTTGGATCTACTAATCTAGTCGCTGTTGCACCTTGACTAGGTAATTCATTAGGGCCTAAAATAGCCACTATTCCTGATTGATTTCCACCAATGTTCTCCGTAGTTGAAAGGAATTGTTTAGAAGCATATGCTCCAACTTTATCATTTCCAATTTTTCCCCAACTTGCCCTAAATTTCAAATTATTTATGGGATCAACATTTTCCATAAAGGATTCTTCGCTTATTCTCCAACCAAATGCTAATGATGGAAAATGAGCATAGCGGTTTTCTTTATTGAATTTTGAAGAACCATCAATACGATAAGTTCCTGTAAACAAATATCTGTTTTTGAATGAATAATTAGCTCTAAATAAATACGATAAATAAGACCATGAACTGGCGCTATTTTCTGACACTCTGCTTAGTGGATCAAATGTTGCATCTAAATACCATAAATCTTCATTGTCTGGAATATCAGTTGAAGAACCTTTTAATCTTTCAGAATATGTGTCTTGCGCAGAAATTCCTGCCATTATATTTATACTGTGGTCATCTAATACTTTCGTGTAAGTTAAAATATTATCCCAAATATAACTTTTAAACTTATTATAGGTTTTATTCAAATTGGAAAGATCTCTAAATTGTGTATCAGATATGTAGTATTCAGGAGAATATGATCGAGCAAAACGATTACTATTTTCAAATCCATATGTTGAGCGAAAGGTAAAATCACCTATTGATAATTCCCCATAAATATTTCCAATAAGTTGATCTAATTCTGTTTCAGCATTATTATAAAAAGTACCAACTAATGGATTTGAAAAATCTTCTGATCCTTGTAGATTTCCATCTGAATCATATGGTTCAAAAACTGCGGGAGTTCTATAAGCAGCTTGGGTAGCATCAGGACCATTTAATTTATGAGACCTAATATAACTTATATTGTGACCAACTTTAATATGCTTTGTTAAATTATATTCATTATTTAGTCGTAAATTAATACGTTGGTAGTCCGTTTTTTCAATAATTCCTTCTTGATCTAAATATCCGGCACTTAGATAATAACTCATCTTTTCAGATTTCCCACTCATTGAAAGTGAGTAATCTTGTGAATAAGCTGTATTATATAATTCATTCCACCAATCAACTCCTACTCCTAAGGATTCAGGATCTAGGTAAGGAATATCTGTTTCTCCAGCATTTGCTGCAGCTAGATTACGTAAAACTCCATATTCTTTAGCATTTACCATATCAATTGTATTTTCAACATGTGAAATCCCTGTAGATATACGGAAATCAATTTGAGTTTTTCCTAATTTACCTTTTTTTGTAGTTACCAAAATCACACCATTAGCTCCACGTGATCCATAAATTGCTGTTGCAGATGCATCTTTTAATACTTGCATTGATTCAATATCACTATTACTTAAAAAAGAAATATCATCTAGAATAAGACCATCCACCACAAATATTGGAGATGAATTGTTAAGAGTTCCTACTCCTCTAATACGGATTGTTGGTGAAGATCCCGGACTTCCATTATTACTAATAACCTGGAGCCCTGCTGCTTTACCACTTAATGCATCTGCTACTCCTAAAAGAGGAGTCTTGGCTATTTCATCAGAATTAACAGAAGTAATTGCACCTGTTATGTCACTTTTTCTTTGCTTGCCATAACCGACAATGACTATCTCTTCGAGATTTTCACTTGATTCTTCAAATATTACGTTTATGGTATTTGAATCACCAACAGTAATCTCCTGAGTTACCATACCAACATATTGAAATACCAATATGTCCTCTTTTGATGCTTTAATACTGTAATTCCCATCAAAATCGGTAATTACTCCTCGCGTGCTGTTTTTTACAACTACACTTGCAGATGGAATCAGTTCCCCACTTTCTGATTTTACCACCCCAGCTACATCTTTTTGTTGTGCGAAAAAAGCCATTGGGATGAATAAAAATAAATAAATAATTTTTGTTTTCATTGTTAACTGTGTTAGATTTAACTTTTTTTGATAATTTAATTGTAAAGGTATAATGTATTTAATGTAGTTATTAAAATAGGTACACGTTTTAAATACGTCATTCAAAAAAATACAGATAGAAGTAATTGTAGTAAGCATAAATGCCTAATTTATAGTTATTATAGCTACTTTAAATATTAACTGACGTAATAATGGCGTATTATAAAATGGTGTCTTTATAAGATTTTTCCTTAATCTCTTATATTTATAGGTCCACCAAAACTCTTCTGCCAACTCCACTGAGGTTGTATCATATTCTTTGACCATAAATCATATTCTACTTTAAGATTTTTAGCGATTTCAGGAAATTGTTCGATTACATTTTTGCTTTCAGAAATATCTTTAGATATATGATATAATTCTAATTTTTCGGAGCCTTTTAATTTAAGAAGTTTCCAATTATTATCTCTAATAGCCCATTGGTATAAAAACCTCCAATAAATATATCTATTGTTTGATTTTAATTTGATGTTTTTTAGATATGGCATAAGATCAATTCCATCTAAAGTATTTTTAACCATCTCTTCTCCCTCAATAGCTCCTAAAATTGTTGGATATATATCAATTGCGGCTATTGGAAAATCTATTTTTTCACCTTCTTGGATGTGACCTTTCCACTGAATGACGAAAGGAACTCTAATACCACCATCTAAAACCATTCCTTTTTCCCCTTTTAAAGGCATATTATAAGAATGATTACCATTAATTTTCCCACCATTGTCACTATAAAAAATGATTAATGTGTTGCCTTCAAGATTCAAATCTTTTAGTGTTTGATTGATTTTTCCTATATTTTGATCCATAGAATAAATCATAGCAGCTAAAGTCCTCCTTTTTTCGTTTTCTATATTTGAGAATTTCTCTTTGTCTTCTGGTTTTGCTTGTAAAGGTCCATGAACAGCATTAAAGGGCAAGTACAAAAAAAATGGGTTATCTTTATTTTTTTTAATAAATTTCACAGCTTCTCTACCAAATGCATCCGTTAAATACTCTTTTTCTTCTTTAACAGGATTTAGTCCTCTTAGAAGCTTTCCTTTTTTATTGTCACCAATAAAGTATCTGCTTGCACCATTGACAAACCCAAAAAATTCATCAAAACCTCTGTTAACAGGATTTAGTGAATCATCTGCTATTTGATGATCTTTCCCTATCCAAGCAGTTGCATAACCCAATTGTTTTAATTGTTCACCTAAAGTTACTTCGGTTAGCGGAATTCCCGGTATCACATTTTTATTTTGTCTAAACGGTCCTCCGGGGTTGTCTTCAAAACCAAATCTATTTTGATATCTTCCTGTTAATAATCCAGCTCGTGATGGGCCACATACTGGTGCCATTGCATATCCTGCCGAAAATTGAACACCATACTGTGCGTAACTATCAATATTGGGAGTAGGAATCTCTTTTCCTCCATGGTAACCAACATCTGCATAACCTAAATCATCTGCAAGAATTAAAATTATATTTGGTTTTTTTTGAGCAAAACCAAAAACAATATTTAAAACAACTATTATAAGTGTTAAATTAATTTTCATTTGAAAAAATATTTTGAATGTTCTAATTATTGCATTTTGGGTCTATCCCAATCTTTTGCTTTATACCCTTTTTCTTTTTTTGGTTTAAAGACTTGTACTTCTTTTGAACTTTCTTTAAACAATTTCCAAGAATCTGTTCTAAATGGTGAAGCAGGTAATCCTTCATTATTATACAATAAATTACGTTCAGAAGGGTTCATTGCCCAAGCATAGCGAACAGCAACTGGAAAAGACACATCTTTAGAAGAAACAATAACTGTTTTTTTAACAATTTTAGCATCAGCCCAATACCATTTTTGGTCTGTGCCAGCTATAGCAAAAGAATCTAAATTGCCTTTTTTAGCAGCCATTAGTCCATTACCAACACCATTGAATGAAAGTGTTATTTTATTTCCATCTATTTTTTGTGAATCATAAAAAGGTCCATGAGCAACAAATTTTTTATTATAAACATCGTGTAATACATTAAATGCATGCCTGTAGCCAATTGGTTTCTTGTTTTTTGGATGCAAAAGAACAGGATCTCCTGTATCTATACTTACTGCAATTGCTGTGTTTGATACTTCAGAAACAATTTCGAACATCATATTTCGAGAAACAGCCCATGGAGCTTCTACATCTTCAACTGGTTTTGATTGAGCAGCGTTCCAACTAGGTAATTGTGTCATAGAAAAATAAAAATCATCAATTACATTTCCGTTAGACATTTTATTCCATTCACTTCTATAAAATTCAATTAATAGTTTTAACTGACCTTTAAAATCTAAGGCTTGTTGCACAGATTTAGAGTTGCGTTCTCCTTGATACCATATTACACCCTTTATACCAAAACCTAATGCAGGATGCACCATTGCATTATAAATATTTGAAGGGTATTGATAACTTAAATTAGCTGGTTTTGTAATAATTGGTGGCTTTCTGCTTCTGCTACTATTTTTCATAGTATCGTTAGCAGCCATTTGTTTAGAGTATAGTTCCAATTCCTTATTATATTTTACTAATGCTATTTCTTCAGTATAACCCAGTTTTTCTTTTTGTTTTACTGTAGTTGCATCTAATTGTTTTTTAAGTAAGTTACTACGCTTATTATTTTTTTGAATGTTCCAAGGCATCCATGCCTCAATTGGAGTTCCAGCATAGGCTTGAACAATTATACCAACAGGAATTTTAAGCTCCTTTTGAAGTTTTTCTGCAAAATAATAAGATACAGCGGAAGTTTGACTTGCAGTGTATGGCGTAGCTTCATTCCACTTACCTGTTGGGCAATCCGTTTTAGGTTCGTACCAACTTTGACGAGCTGATTGATAAATTCTTAGATTAGGGTTTCTTGCATTTGAGATATCTTCAGTACCATGAATTGTATTTTCTAAAGTCCAACCCATATTAGATTGTCCTAAACACAACCATACTTCACCTAAAAGTATATTTTTATAGGTTATTTTATGACTTCCTTCAACAGTAATATGATATGGGCCACCAGCTTTTACTGTTTGAATATATAATCTCCATTTACCATTTTTATCTGTTTTTACGGATGCTTCCTTACCCCAACTAGCAATGACAGTAATTTGTTTGTTAGGTATATCATTTCCCCATATTGTAACTTTAGTATTCTGTTGTAAAACCATATTATCCCCAAAAAAAGTTGGTAATTTAGTTTGAGCAAAATTTACAATTGTTATAAAAGAAATGATTAAAATTAAGAATTGTCTTTTCATAAAAATGTTTAAAAGCGGAATTTTTAATTTACTGTTTTGTAACTAATGTGTTTTTTCTGAAATCATATTAGGTACTTTACGACCTTTTACTAACTTTTCATCTTTCCATTCTGAAATTGGTGGCTCATCATAGAATTCCATCAAACGGACAAGTTCTTTTTTCATTCTACTAATCTCAGTTTTATATTTAGGATTATTGATTAAATTGTTAGTTTCATGTTTATCATTTTGTAAGTCATAAAATTCCCATTCATCAATATTATTATAAAAATGCATCAATTTATAACGTTCATCTCTAACTCCGTAGTGCCTTTTTACTGAATGAAATCCTGGGAATTCATAATAATGGTAGTAAATAGATGTTCTCCAATTTTCTACTTCTTTTCCATTTAAAATTTGTTTTAACGATTCTCCCTGGATATCTTTAGGAACCTCAAGTCCAATCATATCTAAAAAAGTAGGTGCTAAGTCAATATTTTGAACCATTTTCTCTGAAGTACTGTTTGGCTTTATTTTTCCTTTAAATTGAATTAACAGGGGAGTTCTTAAGGATTCTTCATACATAAAACGTTTATCAAACCAGCCATGCTCACCAACAAAGAATCCTTGATCAGAAGTATATACAATAATAGTATTCTCGATTAAATTATTTTCTTCTAAATAATCTAATACGCGACCTACACCCTCATCAACAGATGCAATTGTGGCACAATAATCCTGTACATATCTTTGATATTTCCACAATGCCATTTCTTCATCTGTAAAATTTGAAGCATTCATTTCATCATTTCTTTTTCTATACGCATTGTTCCAAACTGTTCTTTGTTCATTAGTCATTCTTTGAAAATGATTTGGCCATCGATCGTATCGCAAACTATCAGAACCAACAGCTATTGTCATTTTTAAATCATGACCTTCATACATATCTCTATAAATGTTCATTTTCTGTTCTTCAGCTGCTTTTCTTCCTTCATAATTATCAAAATAGGTTTCTGGTAATGGAAATTTTGTATTTTCATACATTTGCGTATGCCTTAATGCTGGCATTTGATTTCTATGTGGTGCTTTATGATGTATCATCAAGGCAAATGGCTTACTTTTATCTCTTTTTTTCTCCAACCAATCAATCGAATAATCAGTTGTTAAATCTGTTGCATAACCTTTAATTGTTTCAACAGTGTCTTTGGTAATAAAATCAGGATTATAATATTCTCCTTGATCATTTAATATTTTCCAATAATCAAAATCAATCCCCTCAGGTGTATGACCTATATGCCATTTACCTAC
Organism: Flavobacteriaceae bacterium; assembly: GCA_016744615.1. Lineage (GTDB taxonomy): Bacteria > Bacteroidota > Bacteroidia > Flavobacteriales > Flavobacteriaceae > Lutimonas. The sequence goes on along the minus strand of JADGEA010000001.1, from coordinate 27,202 downwards.
AATGGCAGTTTGATAGCCAGCATGTTTTAATATTTTTGGCCAAGTAGGTTGAGTATCATCAAAAGTTTGTCCGTTATAAGAGAAACCATTTATATGTCCAAACTTACCCGTTAGCATTGTAGCTCTACTAGGTCCACAAAGTGAGTTTGTAACAAAAGAGTTATCGAAACGCATTCCTTCATTCGCAATACGGTCAATATTTGGTGTTGGAGCCAATTTGGAAATAGAATGACCATAAGCACTTAGAGCTTGATAGGCATGATCATCGGCCATAATAAATACAATATTAGGAAGCTCTGGCATGTCTTCTTTTTCTTCTTGAACACAAGATGTCAAGAAAAATGCAATAAAAAAATATTTTATAACTAATCTCATATATAAATGTTTAATTAAATATAAAAGTATGATACTTTTTTTTTAATTCATCAACTTAGGTTTCGTTTTGAATACGTCATTAAAAAAAAATTTTTTTTCTCTAAAAATGTAGTATTAAATAGAATGATTTAGTAGGAAGTATTAAAATGAAGTATTCTTGAAGTGCCTAAAAATAGTTAAAACACTATAATTATTGAAAAGATAAATTTTAATTGGTAAAGTTTGAAGTCAAATTACACCATTATTTTTTTTGTAATATTATTAATGTTAGTTATTTCAAGAATGAGTATCAGTAATTAATACTTTTAAATGCTCTTTATTTAAGGGAAAATAAAAATTTAATTGGTCAAATTCTTTGTAAAATAATTAAAAAAATCAATTTTCAATATTTCTTTTTGAGAATTTTATTTCAACTTAAAAAACCACCTGCTTTGCAGGTGGTCATGTTCTGACGGCTTTGCCTGAATTTTGTTTTGATATTTATTGGGTATTATTTCTTGATTCTTATTCATTGTAAAAACGTTTAGTTGAGCATTGCCCCTTTTAGGGGCTTTTAAAGCCGCCTTCTTAGAAGGTGTGATTTTTACTTATGCTTTAAAATTCATTAAAAAATAATTTAAACTCACAATCTTATCTAATTGAAGTTTCTTTTTTAGTCTATATCGATGAGTTTCAACACCTCTGGCAGAAATATTCAATAAAGGAGCTATTTCTTTAGTGGGGATATCCATTTTTATAAAAGCACATATTTTTAAATCTTTTTGTGAAAGTAAAGGGTATTTATTTTTTAATTTATCAAAAAACTCTTTATGAATCTGATTAAAGCTATGCTCAAATAATTCCCATTCATCTTGATGCTCAATACTTTTATTTATTTGATTGATTAATTTTTTATAGGTATATGGGTTATGAAATTTATCTTTTATTAATAACATTTCATGCTTAACAAGCATTAGTAGTTCATTTTTTCTTGCCAAAGAAATAGTTGTATTAGCCAATTGTTTACTTTTTAGTATTAGCTCATTCTTAAGAGTAATATTTTTTAATTCATTCAATTGTTTTTCATTTTCAATTTCTTTTTGTTTTAGAATAACTACTTGTTCTTTTTCAAAATCTTTTTTTAATGTTAATTGTTGTTTTCTGAGCTTTCGTTTATTATAATTTATTACTAAAAATACAATTACCATAAATAAAAATAAATAAATCATTATCCCTAATGGTCCTCTATACCAAGGGGGATTTACAGTTATCTCTAATTTAGATTCCTTGGAGAAGTCTCCATTATTGTTACTTACCCTGAAAGATAATTCGTACACGCCATCAATTAAGTTTGAAAATTCTAATTTTCCATTATCATTTCTTTTCCATAAGCTATCATTTGGAGATAGTTTATATTCAAAAAAATAATCTTTAGAATCTGGAGATGATATATTGATAATTATATTACTCTTCTTGTAATCACAAGATAATTTATCTATATTAACTGAAATATTATTACCATTCAATTCTAATTTTCCTATTGATGGTTTTACAAGTTTATGAGTTCGTTTACTATCTTTTGTATTATAAAGAACAAATCCATCCATCAGCCCTAATCCAATAATTGAATCATTAATTTGAGATGCTTTCTCAAACCCAGAGACCAACCTGTTTTTATAGTATTCTTCAGGAATGAAAAAATTTTCTTTATCATGAATATCAGTTCTTAAGTAAATATGCTCCTCATTTTTAATTACTAATTCAGTATTTCTATCTTCAGAAATGATATAAGATCTTTTACCTATTCTTTTTGAAAGGAAGTTGTAATCTACAATAGTGTCTTGAACAGGATCATATTTTTGCCACCCCGAACCAGACTGGAAAATAATTGTGTTTTTAAATTTGTAAATATTCGGGCCATAAATGGAGGTAATACCTTTATTATGATAACTTTTAACACTTTTAACTTTCTGAAAGTCCTTATCAAAAGTAATGCGACTTAATCCTTTGTATGGATGTGCTGCCCAGGCAGTATAAGAATCTTCAAAAACTAAAAATCGAGTGGGAATATTGAAATTGGATATTTTTGTAACAGACCATCCTTTTTTTGTTTTTTCATAACGAGCACATCCTGTGTAATTTCCCTGCACAAATATTTTTCTTTGATCATCTACCTCTCTTAAGACCCAACCTCCTGTTAAGTTTGATGTTTTTTTTAATTGATGTCCTTCAACTAAATAAGTTCCTGAATTATGTCCACAAAACAACTCATTTTCAAAAATTTCTAAATCCCAAACTTGACCTTGTGATCCTTCAATAAACTGTAAAGCTGATTTTTCTTCATCATAATAATACAAGCCAGTATTACTACCTATATATATTGTGTTTTTATATTTGACAACATCATATACTGCTCCTAAATCTCCATTTATATCGTTGTAAATCATAGATGAAAATGATTCCAAATCAACAGCTGCTAAACCATTATCTAAACACAACCATAATTGATTATTTTTACTAAGATATTGATCCAGTACAGTATTATTAATTAGTCCTCCTTTTTTGTGTATATGAAAAAGAATTTCACCTTCTCTATCTGTAATAAAAACACCATTTTTAATTGTTCCAAAAGCATAATTACCATTGTTGAGTTTTAATAAATGATTCAATTCATAATTTTTTAAAATAAAGTTTATTTTCGAATCCCAAGACCTAGTTTTATAACCATCAAAAACAAAACATCCATTTAATGAAGACGAGAGTAATAATTCCCCATCCTTAGTTTTTATGATTGAATTTATGGTACAGTTATTGGGTAGCTCAATTTTAGCGATTTTTATAAACCTATTATTAACTAACTTTAATACACCGTCAGAAACAGTAAAAATATATAATTCATTATCAATTACATCACAAGAAGTTATGACTCCTTTGGTGGGGATCAAAGTTATTTGATTGTTTCCATATGAATACAATTTTGTAAATGATCTAAATAAAATAGCATCTTTATATTTTATAATTTGCCAATATTCCTGATCATAAGTATGAGAATCATCTTTTGATGATAACGAGGTATAGATCATACTTCCTTTATCATCTTTTTCCCAATATCCAAACTCTTCAAAAGAACCTGTAAATACCTTTCTGCCTTTAACTAAAACTGATCTTATTTTACTCTTGTTAGGTAGTTGCCAAAGAGTCCAGTGAACGCCATCAAATTCTATTAATCCTTTATCGTTTGCAATGAATATTCTTCCGTCATCTGTACCCGATGCTCCCCAATTTTTGTTACCTCCCTCGTAATCTAAAGTAGAGTAGTTTTTAAAATACGGTGAAAATTGCCCACACATAATGAATGTATTGAAAATAAACACAAAAGCAATAAGAATTTTATTTTTTAAATTTATCATAATTCTAAATTAATTATCTGACCTGCTCCTTATTGAGGATAATATATGGCACTAAATTAAAATATTTAATTTAAGAATCAAAATATAGATGAGCTATATTTTTCGATAAAAAGAGAATAAAAAAGGGGTAATTTTTTATTGATAAGACACACCTTTCTTAAGTTATTAAAATGGGTTTTGATGATGCTTCTTTTTTGCCTTATCGATTTTTAAGCTTAAGAGCTTGTTTTTTCAATATGCTATGCCAACTTGGATATACCGGTGATGATGTGCCAAAAAAAGAACTGATTTCTGTATCAAATTTAGTTATATTTTTTAATATTTTTCATCTTATTTTTTTATAGATTCACCTTCTAAATTTATCCTGTGAGAGGAGTAAATCAGGCAATTTAAAATAGCATCCGGAATAGTTTCTTCCCCTATCAATTCATACCATTTATTGACTGGTATTTGTGATGTAATTATAATGGAACTTCTATCGTATTTTGATTCAATAATATCCATCAGTGCCTGTCTTGTAATATAGAGTTAAAACAGATCCGATAGATTTAATTCAATGGATTAATGATTATTTGCTTTTGTTCAAACAAGGAGTCCGTCAATTTTTTTACTTCATCAATATATTTCTGACCTGATATTGCTCCATGCCTGAAATAATTATTTGCAAATATGATCTATCAACTTCCTCAGGATTCTTTAATATTTCCTCGAACAAAGCAAAATAGCATATCTTGTATTGATATCTATATAATGGGATGAATTAATTATGGAATCTATTCTGCCATGAGAATCCTTTCGTTTTTCTCTTTTTTCAATTTCCAATTGATTATGCAAATCCATAGTTGCTTCATAAATATGCTCACATCAAAAATACTTTTCTTCTATTAAGTTTTTGTTGTTAGAAATCTGGTGTTTAAAGAAACTTTCCTGAATTAAAATTCTATTTTCAAATTCATAGACCAAATCTTTAATAAAAGGTTGACACATAATACAAAAAAAACCTGATAAGTTAATATCAGGTTTTCAGTTTTATAAAAAAAGCTAATCTTATTTGCCTTCTTCTTTTGCTTCTTCAGCAGCTTCCTCAATAGTTTGAGGGCCTTTATCTTCAGGAGCTTCTTCTGCTTTTGCAGCAGCTTCTTTAGCTGCTTTAGCGTCTGCTTGTGCTTTGATCGCTGCATTTTCAATTTCATCAGCAGCAGTTTTGCGCTTTGCATTGATTTCTTTTTCAGCGTCTAAAATTTTTGCTTTAGCATCGTCTTCTGCTTTAGCTAATTTGTTTTCTTGTTCACTTATTTTTGTTGCTTTTTCATCTAACCAGGTCTGAAATTTCTTTTCAGCTTCTTCTTCTGTTAAAGCACCTTTTTTAACACCACCTGCTAAGTGATTTTTAAGCATTACACCTTTGTGAGATAAAATTGCTCTCGCAGTATCTGTAGGTTGTGCACCATTTTGTAACCATTTAACTGCAGCATCAATATCTAATTCAATGCTTGCAGGGTTAGTGTTTGGATTGTAAGTACCAAGTTTTTCTAATGATCTACCATCACGTTTTGAACGAGCATCTGCAGCAACCACCCAATAAAATGGTTTGCCTTTTCGTCCGTGTCTTTGTAATCTAATTTTTACTGACATAATTGTTTAAATTTTTAGGTTCTCGACCTAAGTTATTAATAGTTAATCTGCTTTCTCGAAGCAGGGCGCAAAATTAATAATATTTTTTTGATTGTAAGCTATTTAAGCAGATTTGTTTTGGTTGCTTAATCGAATTAATAAGTTCAATTATATTTCAGAAATAAAGTATATTAATTATCTTTGATGGGCTTAAGCTGAATTAGTTATGACAGAAATACTCAAAAAATATGATCATTTATTGCCATTGATTGCTGCGGTCTTATTCTTTTTAACCCAGCGAGATACTTTCCCAGTACTTGTATATACCATATTTATCGTATTAATAGGGGTTTATTTTTTTTCGTTAAAGGATGTTATTTTAGGTGATAATTTCCAATTGAAAGAAAAAGACGTTGATTTTTTAGGTTTGTTTGCAAATTTTATTATATCGGTGCTTTTAGTAATATCGGTTCCTTTTCTTTATTTAAATGATAATGACAGCATCAAAATGATTATTAAGATATTAGCACTGATCAACTTTGCTCTGTTAATTTATTTCAACTTAAAAAACCACCTGCTTTGCAGGTGGTCATGTTCTGACGGCTTTACCTGAATTTTGTTTTGATATTTATTGGGTATTATTTCTTGATTCTTATTCATTGTAAAAACGTTTAGTTGAGCATTGCCCCTTTTAGGGGCTTTTTAAAGCCACCTTCTTAGAAGGTGTGTTTTTTTACTTTTATTTCAAAGATAATGATAGCAAAAGGAGTATTATTCAACTTTGTTGTGTGTTTTTTACAGCTGGTCTATTAGCTTAAAGAAGTTGTTATAGAATTTTGATCCAAATTGTTTATTGTTGATAAAAAGAACTGTTTTACTATATGCAACTTCATTGAATTCCCTATTTTTATCCCTCCAATAATTCCCAAAAAAGATTACTGCATGTATTTAATTTTTGATACCGAAACCACCGGTTTACCAAAGAATTGGAAGGCTCCAATTACGAATGTTGATAACTGGCCAAGAGCAGTTCAGATTGCATGGCAAATACATGATGAAATGGGTGAGCTTGTTGAACATCAGGATTATTTAATCATTCCTGAGGGGTATAATATACCTTATGATGCAGAGCAAATTCATGGTATTTCTACGCAACTTGCACTAGAAGAAGGTAAAAGTTTACAAGATGTTTTACAGCTTTTCAATGAAGCTCTATCAAAAACAAAATTTGTGGTTGGTCAAAATGTTGGTTTTGACTTGAACATTATGGGTTGTGAATTCCATCGATTGGGAATTCAAACAGAATTGAATGAATTACCGGTATTAGATACTTGTACAGAAAAAACAGCTCTTTTATGTCAGATTCCAGGTGGACGATATGGTAAATTTAAATTGCCAACTTTAACTGAGTTGCATGAAAAATTATTTCAAACTCCTTTTTCAGAAGCACATAATGCTACTGCTGATGTAGAAGCAACTACTAGATGTTTTTTAGAATTAATTCGAAGAGACAATTATTCTTCTCTGGAATTAGAAAGGGATGAACAATATCTTAGAGTTTTTAGGGAAAAGAATGCTAATACCATTGGGAATATTGGTTTAAAGCATGTAAATCTTAAAAAGGAAAGTAAAAAGCTTAAAGAAAAAGAGCAAAAAAATAAAGTATTAGATAAAAAAGCTGATAATTCGGGTAAAACCAATTTGACGAATGTTTCATTTGCTCATTTACATAACCATTCTCAATACTCTATTTTACAATCTACTTCAAGTGTTGCAAATCTTGTTCAGGCAACTGTGAAAAACAACATGCCTGCTGTTGCATTAACAGATACAGGTAATATGATGGGGGCTTTTGTTTTTGTAAAAGAGGTTCTAAATTATAATAAAACAGCCGAAAATTCCATTAAACCCATTGTTGGTTGTGAGTTTTTTGTCTGTGATGATCATTTGAATAAAAAAGTAAAAGATAATGGTTATCAGATCGTTATGTTGGCTAAAAACAAAAATGGTTATCATAATTTGGCTAAAATGGCATCTATTGCTTATATAGATGGGTTTTACTATGTACCAAGAATTGATAAAAATATTGTCAAAAAGTATAAAGAGGATATCATTGTTTTAAGTGGTAACAGTTTTGGCGAAATCCCTAATAAAATATTGAATATTGGTGAAAAACAGGCAGAAGATGCTTTGTTGTGGTGGAAAGAAGAATTTGGAGATGATTTTTATTTAGAATTGAATGATCACCAGCAAGAAAATGAGCAGCATATCAATGAGGTGATACAGCAGTTTTCAAAAAAACACAAGGTAAAACTGGTTGCTACCAATAATACTTTTTATATAGATAAAAAAGATTCTGTTTCCCACGATATTTTACTTTGTGTAAAGGATGGGGAAAAATTTGATACACCTAAAGGAAGAGGAAGAGGTTTTAGATATGGATTGCCAAATGATGACTATTATTTTAAGTCACAGAAAGAGATGAAAGATCTTTTTCAGCAAGTTCCTGAAGCAATTATAAATATTCAGGAAATTGTTGATAAAATTGAGATCTATCAACTGGCAAGAGATGTTCTTTTACCGAAATTTGATATGCCACCTGAGTTCTATGATCCCAAAGATGAAAAAGATGGAGGGAAAAGAGGTGAGAATGCCTATTTAAAATATTTAACATTTGAAGGGGCAAAAAAAAGATATCCCGATTTAACAGATGAGATCAAAGAACGACTTGATTTTGAATTGATGATTATTGAAAATACCGGTTATCCGGGTTATTTTTTAATTGTTGAGGATTTTATTAAAGAGGCTCGTAAAATGGATGTTTCGGTTGGACCGGGAAGGGGTTCTGCAGCAGGATCAGCAGTAGCATATTGTTTGGAAATTACCAATATTGACCCTATTAAATATGATTTGCTTTTTGAGCGTTTTTTAAATCCAGACAGGGTTTCTCTACCAGATATTGATATTGATTTTGATGATGAAGGAAGACAAAGAGTAATTGATTATGTGATCAATAAATATGGGGCAAATCAGGTGGCGCAGATTATAACCTATGGCACGATGGCTGCAAAATCGTCTATTAGAGATACTGCTAGGGTATTAGATCTTCCATTGCATGATGCCGACAGGATTGCAAAATTAATTCCGGGGTTAAGACTTAAAAATATTTTTGGACAGGATGATAAAAGCAAATCAAAAGTTAAAGGTTTGCGAAGTGAGGAGGCTGAAAATGTAACAGAATTGATCAATATATCAGAAGGAGAAGGACTGGATGCTAATACCATTAATCAGGCAAGAGCATTGGAGGGATCGGTTAGAAATACCGGAACTCATGCCTGTGGTGTGATCATCACTCCAGAAGATATTACGAATTTAATTCCGGTGGCAACCGCCAAAGGAACAGATATGTATGTTACCCAGTTTGATAACGGGGTGGTGGAAGATGCCGGTTTGCTGAAGATGGACTTTCTAGGATTAAAAACCCTGACCTTAATTAAGGATACCGTAAAAATTGTAAAGGCTTTATATGATATTGATCTGGTACCGGATGACTTTCCGCTTGACGATGAAAAGACATATGCTTTATTTCAAAAAGGAGAAACAGTAGGTATTTTTCAATACGAATCTCCCGGAATGCAAAAACACATGAAGGCTTTAAAACCTACAGAATTTGCAGATCTAATCGCTATGAATGCTTTATATCGTCCAGGACCGATGGAATATATTCCTTCATTTATTGATCGTAAGCACGGTAGAGAAGATATAGAATATGACCTTCCGGATATGGAAGAATATTTGGAAGAAACCTACGGAATTACAGTATATCAGGAACAGGTGATGCGTTTGTCGCAAAAATTGGCAAATTTCACAAAAGGTGAAGCCGATATGTTGCGAAAGGCAATGGGAAAAAAGATCTTTGCCTTGCTTGAAAAATTGAAACCATTATTTATTGAAGGAGGAAAGAAAAATAATCACCCAGAGGAGGTTTTAGAAAAAATTTGGAAAGACTGGGAAGCCTTTGCTGCTTATGCGTTTAACAAATCACATTCAACTTGTTATGCCTTTATTGCTTATCAAACAGCTTATTTAAAAGCGCATTATCCGGCGGAGTATATGGCGTCGGTTTTGAGTAATAACATGAATGATATCAAGCAGGTTTCTTTCTTTATGGAGGAATGTAAACGTGCAGGTATTGAAGTTCTGGGTCCTGATGTCAATGAATCTTTTTATAAATTTTCAGTAAATAAAGATGGAGCAATTCGTTTCGGAATAGGAGCTATAAGAGGTGTTGGTCAAAGTGCTGTAAAAGCAATTGTAGATGAAAGGAAAGAAAATGGTGATTTTAGATCAATATTTGATGTAACCAAACGGGTAGATCTTCGGGCAGCAAATAAAAGAGCTTTTGATGGTTTGGTTTTGGCGGGTGGTTTTGATTCGTTTAAAGAAACAAAACGAGAGCAATATTATGCTTTAGATGAAAAAGGATTAACATTTATTGAAAAGGCAATTCGTTTTGGCAATAAATATCAGGAAAGTAAAAATTCTGCACAGGTTTCTTTATTTGGTGAAGCTTCTGATGTTCAGTTTGATGAGCCGATTATTCCACCATGTGAGCCATGGAATATCATGGAAAAATTATCAAAGGAAAAAGAAATGATCGGAATTTATATTTCTGGTCATCCACTGGATGATTTTAAAACAGAGATCAAATATTTTTGTAATTCTAAGGTGGATATGTTGCAAAATATAGATCAATTGGAAGGAAAAGAAATGACCTTTGCAGGAATTATTACCGATGTACAACATAGGGTTTCAAAAAATGGAAAACCCTGGGGACTCTTTGCTTTTGAAGATTATAGTGATGCCTATGAGTTTAAATTATTTAATGAAGATTATCTAAAATTCCGTCATTATTTAATTCAAAATCAGTTTTTATATTTGAAGACAGCAGTTCGTAGACCATGGCAAAATGGTGATTTGAGGGTGTATATTTTGGCTATTCAGCAATTGCAAGATGTCTTGGGTAATATGGCGAAGAAGATTAGCATTAATCTGGATATAAAAAAAATTGATAAAAAAGAAATTGATCATATAGAAAATGTGATCAAAAAACACAAAGGAAATCAAAATTTGCATTTTGTGATTTATGATGTGGATGAAAAGATCCAGCTGACCATGCCAAGTAGAACAACCAAAATTGCAATCAGTAATGAATTGATTGAAGAATTAACAAATAATGAATTTAATTTTAAGTTGAATTGATTATTATTTTATTTGCACTCTAATTCCTTTACTGTGACTGCTAAACTCAGGAGCATACATACTTTGCATGGTAGTGATTCCATAGCTAAAATTTCCCTGATTGTTTACTCTTAGATCATATTCGAAAACAAAAATACCTTTGGGTAATCGGTCAATAAAGAAATTTGTACTGGCATCTTTGGTACTTTCATAATAATACAGATTATCCTGATATTTATATTCTGAAATTGTATTAATTGGCTCAAATCCACTAGCTCTCATATCTTTTAAATGGATGAACTCCATTTCACGGTTAGATTTGATCTCTATACGTACCGTGATTAAATCTCCCAGTTTTAATTGGGTATTTTTATCTATTTTATAAAGTTGAACTCCTTCGTTTGTATTCTTTTTTATAAATAGTTCTTTGGAAATATTGATTCCGGTCTTTGCCGAGGTGATTTTATCAAGATCTTCAAAATATTGCCAGTAGAGTCCACCAAAAGCTGCACCTTTAGATTTTTTTTCAAGGGTTATTTCTGCCATTTTTGGTTTGATCTCGGTTGTATTCCAAGAGGTCTTAAAATATCCAGAGCCTGCTTCTATTTTTGAGTTTTCTAACTGAAGAGGATCGATAGTTTTCTCTCCAACTTTCACTTTTACCATTTCATTTTCTTCTAACCAGTTGGATCCTGTAGACAAGATTGCATAAATAGCATTAGTAGTTGCTTTGGTTGTTCTCCAGCTATTGGTCTGTTTATTTTTAAGTAACCACAGTTTTAAATTATCCATGATCTTGTCATCTGCACCCATTTCATGAAAGACTTCTATCATCATGGTTTGTGTTTGTATAGGTGATTGAAACCAGTACCAGCTAGGCTGATTCTCTCTCCAGTACATGCCCATTTCTTCATTGGTAATTGATTTTTCTTCCAATGAATGGTAAACATCATTGGCAATCTTTTGACCCTTATTTCTTTTTGCTACAATAGCAATGAGTCCACGTGTATATAATTTGTAATCAGTCCAGTAGGTGTAGCTTTGCTTTTTATAATAACCTGCTGCTGCTTTGTATTTTTTATCTAAAGGAATATCCTCAAAAAAGCTTCTCATATACAAATACTGAATTTGAAAATCTCCTGTGTGATTTTTTTTCAAAAATTCTATTCGTTCTATTTTTCCACTCTTTTCGCCAATTTCTTTTGCTCTATGGAGGAGTTTTTTATAATCATCCAATATCTCATGATCTAAAAAAGTGATTGTATTCTTAAGCAAACTAGAATAGTTTGCAGATAAAAGTTGATGGTCATTTTTAATGATTTTTTTTAGTTTTCCAAAACCTATTGCAATATGCTGGGTGATATTTCTGTTTGCATATCTGCCACCAGAAAACCATGGAAATCCGCCATCTAGTCTTTGCATTTGACTTAGTTTTCCTAAAGATTTATCCTGTTCGTTTTTTATTTTGTTTAGGTCGAAAAGCAATGCAAGTCTTTTTTTCTGTTCAGTTTCACTTTGTGCATCTCTCAACCATGAAGTTTCCTGAATGATGATAGATTTTAGTTCAGGATTCTTTTCCAGATTAGAAATCAATACATCTGCAGAGCTCCATTGTTTAAAAACAGACTCAATCTTTGGATTGGAATTCATCAAATAAGCTGCCAGTGTATTTGCATAATATCTCGAAAATATCTGCTCTGAGCACTCATGTGGATATTCCATTAAATAAGGCATTGCCTGAATGGCATACCAAACCGGATTGGAGGTGGTCTCTAAAGTAAGTTTATGATTCGTAAGTGTTTTTGATGTATTGTTCTTTAATTTTTCAAGAGTAAAAGTTTTCTTTTCATTTCCTCTTACCTGCATCGTCATGGTTTCTGTTACCAGCATTCTGTTAGAAAGAACCGGTAAAATATTTTGTTCACCATCACTAAATTCACCTGCTTTTGCAACAATGCGATATTGTACAGCTTGTAATTTTTTGGGAATAAAAACCTTCCATTGCACTGTAGTACTATTCTTTGTGTCTGTTGAAAAATTTTTATTCTGATTTTGGGAATCACCAAGTAATTGCAGTGTGATATCCTTTCCGGAAAGGGCATCTGTTAATTGAATTTGAGCAATTCCGTTGAGTTTTCCTTTAGATAAGTTGGTGATTTTTGAATGAATGATTACTGTATCATTTTCTCTTAAAAAACGAGGAACATTAGGCACTACCATTAAATCTTTTTGAGTAATGGTATTCAGTTGTTTATAACCGGTCCTCAGATCTTTGGTATGTGCTAGTAATTGTAATTTCCATTTTGTAAGCGATTCTGGAATAGTGAAACTAAAAGTGAAATTACCTTCCTTATCTGTTTTTAAATCTGGATAGAAAAAAGCGGTTTCTTTAAAGTTGGTTCTCGCTTGAACTTTATTCAGATTATTATTGATTTTTTCTTGTCCGGCTTTTGTGGTGATCAGCATCACACCATTTTTGCCTTGGCTACCATACAAAGCAATTGCTTCTTCACCTTTTAAAACTTTAACACTTATAATTTCGTTTTCAGTTAATTCCAGATCTTCATTTCCTGTAAAAGGAATTCCATCAATAATAATGAGTGCTTTGTTGTTATTAATAGAGCCCATCCCTCTGATAAGTAATTTTTTTGAAGCTCCTGGTGCTGGAGAAACATCAACTCCAGCAACTTTTCCAGCCAGGGCAAATGCAATTTCTTCAACTTCATCTTCTTCAGTAACTTCAATTCCTAAAGATTTTTTTTGTTTTGATATTCCCAAGGCAGTAACCACAACTTCATCTAAAGAATTCTCATCTGCAATCATTTTTATGGAATAATAATTATCTTTTTTTATCTTTAATTCTATAGTTTTCATACCAATAAAGCTGATAATGAGTATATCTCCTTTTTTGGATTTGATCTTGAACTTTCCGTCAAAATCAGTAGTAACACCATTTGTTGCCCCTTTTACGATTATATTTACTCCCGGTAATTCATCCGATTCATCGTAAACCACACCGTAAATATATCCTTTCTCTTTGCTTCGGTCATTGGAAGAGTTGATTATGGGGTTGGTATATTTATTTACTACCTCTCTTAAATATTGTCTTTTTATCCATCTGTTGTTATTAAAACTAAAACCAAACCAGTTCAATTGATCATATTGTCGAATTCCTGGTCTGAAATAACTATATGGGAGGTTTTTTACATGTAGCTGACTTATATCAAAACTTCTATTGGCGGATGATTTATTATACGATTGATAAATTGGAAAGGTGACGGGAGTAAAATTCCAAAAATGTGTTTTGAACTGATCCAAGGATGCATCATACATAGAGGCAAGAATTTCTGCAGAAACTTTGTCCTTTTTATCACCACTAATACTAAAGCTCCATTGTTGCTCACTTCCCGGTTGTATTTTATCTCTAAAGGTTTGGGTGGTAATTTGTAATTCATTTTTTGGATAAGGTATATGAACTGTTATGGTTCCCTTTTTAAAACTATTGAAGAAAGCAGTTTGATAATGAACAGCAAAACCACCCATATCCGCCTTGTTAACAGGGATAGTTATTATTTCGCTATCATTGGTGAGATGTAATATCCTTTGTTCAATCGTTTTATGATCTTTTTCAATAGAAACAGTAACAAAAATATTTGCACCAGAGGAAAATTTTACTTTAACTAATCCTCCTATAGAATATTCCTCTTTATCCGTTGTAACATAGATCAACTTTTCTTTTCCAATATTCTTACCGGAATAATCTTTTACATTAAATCGTTTTTCTTCTGTGATCTTTTGTAGGTACTTGTCCGAACAATTGAAAACTGCAATATATTTACCGGTTTCCCAGTTTTTGATATTTGTTAAAGTGATCTCCTTTTGTATTTCGGTATTGATCTGTTGTTCAAAAACAATAGCTCCTTTTTCCCAGTTTTTCTCCTTATTTTCATTCTGATATGCATCATGTGGGAATAGTTTTTTAAATTCTTCTTTGGTAAATCCAGAATAATCTGGAGCTTCCCAAGGTCGCTTTCTTAAAACATTTTTAGGTGCTTGTAATTTGTAGATTTTTAGTGTGCCTTTTACAGGAATAAACTCGCCATTTAGATTTTTAGAATTTATGGTAATTGTATTGTTTTGAAGATTCTTATCTACAGATTCAGCAATAGATAATTGGATTTCAAGCATGTGATAGGCTACTCTTACCGTAGTTTCTGTGTTATGGGTTTCACCATTGATATCTGTAACATCTGCATAAATTTTATAATTAAAAACTGGTTTTTGTTCTTTGTTGATCTTTAGATCTGGAATGGCTTTGAATTTGATAGAATAATTTCCTAAAAGATCGGTAGCTGTCTCTCCATGGCTGATTTCCTGAGGAGTAGAGTTAATAGGGTAAGGGTTGTAATATCGATAAATAGAGGGGTGATTTTCAGTTCTCACCACCCTGTATTTTACTTTGGCATTCGTTATTTTTGATCCTGAAAAGGAAATTGCCTCTCCCGTTACTATAATACTGTCATTCAAACGGAAATTTTCCTTAGTAGGTTTAAATTTTGTTTCAAATTTTGGACGTTTATATTCTTCAACAGAGATATAATTTTCGCTCATTTCAAAATCATCAATTCGATCATAAAATTTACTATCTGTATCTCCTTCATCTACTTCAATCAAAAATTCACCGGTTAAACCGTTGGAAGGTAAAATGAATTCGCTACTAAAAGAACCATATTCATTGGTGGTTAGTTCCAACTCTTTGACCTCTTCTCCATTTACATCGTAAAGAGTTACTGTGACAATTTCATTAGCAACAATATTTGATTTATTATTATCTGTTTGAATTAAAATTCCTTTAAAATAAACCGTTTGTCCTGGGCGGTAGATACTTCTATCCGTAAAGAGAAATGTCTTTGTATAAACCGTTTTTTCTTTTTCGTTTTGGCTGTAATTGTTTTTATAAATATAATAATCGCCAAAAACAGCTTTGTCATTTTTTGATTTTATATTAAAATGAATATCAGAATAGTTATTTTTTTTAAACTGGATAATTCCGTTTTTATCAGAATAGAAAATATGATCTATTTTTCTATCTGAGTTGGCATAGTTTAAATTACTTTTAGCATGGATTTTAGCATTTTTGATTGGTTTTCCGGTATTTCTATTGATCACCTGCCAAATTTCTAGTTTGGGATCATTAGTTCTAACCAATGAAATATCAGTTACCTGAACAAAAGTATAAGCATATATTTCATCTTTTTTGAATTGATCCTTTTTGTGAGAAACAATCATGTATCTGTCTGAGTTAAGTGCTGGAAGCAAAACTTCTGTGCTGTGTTCCTGATAATCGTTTTCATTTTTCAATACTGAATTCCATTGCTTTTCTACAACTAGATCATTAATAAAACCAATTCTTTTAGAATCGGTTCTTAAACTTGTAAACCGATTCATTTGGTTTTGATTTATTTTGAAAACCTTAAAATCCAGACTGGAAATATTTTTGTAACGGATCAAAAGTCGTGAAGGAGTATTTATGGGAATAAATTTTTCAACAGAAATTCTCAGGTTTTCCTTTTTTATTTTTTTGATTAGATCATTGCATTTTTCAGCTCCTTTTGAATCTGGATAGTTTTGAATAGCTTTTTTACAAACATTTATAGCATCTAATCTTTTGAATTGATTATTTGTATTTTGTTTGGGGTTGTATTGGTTTGCTTGATTATCATATGTATAAGCGATTTGAAAAGAAATTTCTGTTGATGCAGAATACGTCTTATATTTATTCTCTAGGTCAATTAAAGTAGCAAGATATATTTCTTCTTTATTCTCAAATACAGCATTGGATCTCGTAAAATTCAGGCGTTCAAAGGTGAGATCAATCAAGGCCGTAGGGTCACTATCTTTTATGTGAAATTCAGTCAGATCTTTAAATAAATCTATAGCATTAAATTGTAGCGATAAGCTGTCTTTTGTTGACAGATCTGTTTTGATAAATTCTTTGTTGCTTTTTAAGAGAGAATTATTTTCAATAGTAAATCTATTTTTTGGTTTTTGAATATCACGTTCATTAGTTTTATAAAAATCAATCGCTCTATGCGCTAAGAAATCATATAAACTTGGACGATATATTTTAGAATTATTTTGATTAGTTAAAATATTTGCATAATCATTAAGATCAATTTTTTGTAAACCACTATTATTTATTAAAGAATTTTGATAATGATAATGCGTCTCTTTAAAAAGAGTTTGCAGATCCCAGGTTCTAAAATCTGAAGAATCTACTTTTTCATTTGTTTTAGTTCTGTTATAGAATTTATACCTGTTTTGTTGAAAATATTGCCAATATAAGTCGGCTAGAATGCTTTCCAAAATATTTATTGTAGGAAACTTAGTTTGATGGATCTCTTTTTTAAGATTGGTAATAACCTTAAGCTGTGCATCTTCCTGAAGTTCCAGTACAAATTTAGATTTATAGATCAATGATTTGATCAATTGTTCATCATTATCTTCGTTTTTTACTTTTGTATAAATTTTCTCAACTTCTGCAAAAGCAGATTTAGGAAGATCTTTTAATTCAAAATTTTCTACTTTTTTCCATGCCTGTGTATAGGTTGAATCTTGAGCAATAGAAGTGATGGTGATAAAAGAGAGGATTAGAAAGAATATATATTTTTTCATATTAATAAAGGGGATAATTATTTCGAATAAATGTAAGGATTTAAATTGTATTTTTACAACTTCAAAAATTGAGCCATGAATATTCATTTTATATCAATAGGAGGAAGTGCTATGCATAATCTTGCTTTGACCTTACATGAAAAAGGAGATAAAATAACCGGTAGTGATGATGAGATCTTCGAGCCTTCCAAATCACGTTTAGCAGTAAAGGGTCTACTACCTTCAGCATTTGGTTGGTTTCCAAATAAAATCACAAAAAATTTGGATGCTATTGTTTTAGGTATGCATGCTAAGGCAGATAACCCGGAATTGTTAAAGGCACAAGAATTAGGACTTAAAATTTATTCTTACCCTGAATTTTTATATGAGCAATCTAAAAATAAAACTAGGGTTGTAATAGGTGGCTCTCATGGTAAAACTACCATCACTTCTATGATACTTCATGTGATGGATTATCAGGATATAAAAGTAGATTATATGGTGGGGGCACAATTAGAAGGCTTTAACAGAATGGTGCATTTGACAGATGAAAATGAATTTATGGTTATTGAAGGAGATGAATATTTATCTTCACCCATTGATCGTCGTCCAAAATTTCATTTATACAAAGCAAATATTGCTTTACTTAGCGGAATTGCCTGGGATCATATGAATGTTTTTCCAACATTTGAAAATTATGTAGATCAGTTTAAAATATTTATTGATACCATGGTGCCCGGAGGAATATTGGTGTATAATGAAGAAGATGAAATAGTAAATAAGATTGTAAAAGGAGCAACAAATTCTATTAAAAAAGAAGTATATAAAACGCCGGATTATACCATTGAAAACGGACAAGTATTTATTGAATCTTCAGAAGGAAAGATTCCTTTACAGGTTTTCGGAAAACATAATTTGCAAAATCTTGCAGGAGCAAAATTAATCTGTCAAAGTATGGGTGTAAGTGAAGAAGAATTTTTTGAAGCAATCTCAACATTTAGCGGTGCAAGTAAACGTTTAGAGAAATTGGCAGAAGGAAAGAATTCTATTATATTTAAAGATTTTGCACATTCTCCATCAAAAGTGAAAGCAACAACCAACGCAGTAAAAGAACAATTTAGTAATAAAAAAGTTTTGGCTTGTTTAGAATTGCATACTTATAGCAGCTTAAATGCAGATTTTTTAGGATTGTATCAAAACACTTTGGATGCTGCCGATGAGGCCGTAGTGTTTTATTCACCTCATGCGGTGGAGATTAAAAAATTAAAGCCAATTTCCAAAGAGCAAATTGCAGAAGCATTTAAGAGAGAAGACCTAATCATTTATACAGATCCAAAAGAGTTTAAAGATTTTCTTTTTAACCAGAAATTAGATAATACCGCATTGCTTTTTATGAGTTCAGGTGATTATGGAGGGCTAGATCTGGAAGAAGTAAAAAAAATGGTTGAATAATCCAGAAATGGATTTAGAAATATCAAAGCAAATAATGACATTTAAAAATTAAATTATGGCAAACGAAAAAACAGCAGATTACGGACCTTTAGAATTATTATTTGGAACATGGAAAGGAGACAAAGGAGAAGATTTTGCTCCGGAACCAGATGAAGATGCAACAAGTCCTTATTATGAAACAATCACTATTGAAAGAGCTGGAGATGTTGATAATGCCGATGAGCAGGTTTTAGCAATTGCCAGATATCATATATCCGTAAGAAGAAAGAAAAATGACGAAACATTTCATGATCAGGTTGGTTATTGGTTATGGGATAAAGAGAATGGAATTATCATGAATTCTTTTACAATACCTAGAGGATTGTGTGTATTGGCAGGAGGTAAATTTGATACAAATAAAGCAAACAATTCAAGAATAACTTTTAATGTTAAGGCAAAACCCGGTGAAGAATGGGGATTTGTTCAATCTCCTTTTATGACTGAAAAAGCAAAAACCTTAGAATTTAATCAAAAGCTTATCATATCAAAGGATACCTTAAGTTATACGCAAACAACCGTATTAGATATTTACGGACGTAATTTTGATCACACAGATTTTAATACCTTAAAAAGAGTATAAATTTCAATAAGGTATATTATTTTAAAATTAATTGATGAGCAATATGAACGCTATGCATTGGTATATAACGGTATTAAAAAAATATAATGTTTTTACGGGTAGAGCAAGAAGAAGTGAATACTGGTATTTTGTACTGATTAACTTATTTAATTCTTTTCTTACTTCCTATATGGATATTACATTTGGAACTTTTGATGAGGAAACCAAATTAGGATATTTTAATACTGCATATGCTATAATTGTATTGCTTCCAAATATTGCTGTTAATATCAGGCGTATGCATGACGTTGGAAAAAGTGGCTGGTATATGCTTATTCCTATTTATAATATTGTGCTTGCCGCTACTCCGGGTGTTGTTGGTGAAAACCAATATGGACCAGATCCAAAAGATGAAGAAATAGATCTTACCATTTCTGATTAATTATTGCATAAAGTAAATATGATTATGTATTAGTTATGCCTTTTTTAATAAAAGATTAATTTATCTTCTATATGTTACCTGGGTTACTATTTAAATTCATTCTAAATTATGTAAATGCCTAAATATTGATTAATTTTGGCGCTTCAAATTATAGTTATGAACTTTAATAAAAATACCAGAATTTCAACTTTGATCAAAGAGAATAAGAATACTATTGATGTTATTGCATCTATCAATAAGAATTTCTTAAAACTAAAGAATCCAATTTTACGTCGTGTTTTGGCTCCAAGAGTTTCTGTTTCAGATGCTGCTAAAGTTGGTGGTGTAAAAATTGAAGTACTGATTAAGAAATTAGAAGAAATTGGATTTGAGTTTGAAGGTGTTAAATCACAAAAAGATAAATCAGAAGGAAAAATTATAAATAGCATGTCAGTATCCAAAGAAATTAAAAATTTAGTTCAGTTAGATGTTCGTCCAACCCTTGATTCGGGCGAAGACCCGTTTAATATTATTATGAAAGCCATAAAGGTTTTAAAAGATGAGGAAACCTTACAGATCATAAATACTTTTGAGCCAATTCCGTTGATACGTAAACTGGAGTCAAAGGGTTATGAATCAAGAACTGTAAGACCGGAAGAGGGAATTGTTCATACGTTTTTTAAGAAGAATACAACCAAATGGGTAGATAATGAAGTAGAAGAGAAAGTAAAGAAAAGTCCGATAAGTTTTGAAGAGCAATTTGCAAATTTTGGTGATAATATAAAGAAGATTGATGTTCGCCAGTTAGAAATGCCAGAACCAATGGTAACAATTCTTAAAGAAATAGAGACTTTAAAGAAAGGCCAAGCATTATATGTAGAGCATAAAAAAATTCCACAATTCTTATTGCCTGAATTAGAACAAAGAAATTTTGATATTTTATATAAAGAAATAGATTGTAATGACACTAAACTTTTGATCTATAAAAATAATGACAATCAATAATAATAATTGAATGTGGTATTTTGATAAGATATAAATGAAAACTAATGGATCAATTACATTCAAATAATGCCCCGGATGCCAGTGTTGTAAAACCACATTTTATATTTGGAGCAATCTCACTTTTGATTTTATCTGTTATGATAATCTTTGCAGATACCGCCTTGTTGGGACCCTATTTTGATAGTAAGATTATTGCCATAACACATATGGCTGTTTTGGGTTGGGCTATTATGATTGTTTTTGGCGCTTTATATCAATTAGTTCCTGTTGTTTTTGAGACTTCTTTATTTAGTGAGAAATTGGCTAAAATAACTTTTTATCTTTCTGGGATCAGTGTTTTGTTTTTAACTTATTCTTTTTGGATTGCTGATTATTACACGCTATTGCCTATTGCATCCCTGCTTATGTTTATATCCTTGATGCTATTTGTTATCAATATCATTCTCTCATATAAAAACGCTAAGTTAAAAAACATTTCTTCAAAATTTGTAATTACCGCAGTAGTTTGGTTATCTATAACAGAGTTAATAGGAACTCTAATCGCATTTAATTTCAGGTATAACTTCTTTACGGAAGCTCATCTTCACTACCTCAAAATTCATGCAACATTAGGATTGATTGGTTGGTTTTTAATGTTGATCATTGGTATAAGTTCAATTTTGATTCCAATGTTTTTAATATCACATCAATTGGATAATAAGAAATTAGAGAAAGCTTATTATTTAATAAACTTTGGTTTATTTGCCATATCTGTTAACTGGTTTTTTATTCATTTAGACATGATAAACCCTGTTTTTTGGTTATCGATTGTCATCGGAATTGCTTTTTTTTTATCATTTGTACACGATTCCTATAAAAAACGATTGAGAAAAGTGTTAGATGTTGGTATGAAGCATACTATCATTTCAGTTTTTAGTATTATTTTTCCGGTCGTTGTTAGTTTGATATTATTACTAGGATTTCAGTTGCAATCTTCTATACTTCTAAGGGCAACACTCATTTATGGATTTACGGTGATATTTGGTTTTATTACAACTTTAATTTTGGGACAAACTTATAAAACCTTACCATTTGTTATCTGGCTTGAAAAGTACCAAACATTGGTTGGTAAAACGAAAACGCCGCTACCCAGAGAATTATATTCGGAACAAATAGCAAGTGCACATTTTTATCTTTACTTATTATTTATCATTACCATGGTTTTAGGATTGGTTTTAGATCAGATTTTTTTAATAAGAATTGGTAGTTATCTATTATTGTTTGTAGCAATATTATATAATATAAATGTGTTTAAAATGATTTTTCACAAAACAAAAACAGCAGAAAATGACTAGAGAAGAAACAGCAAATTTTGAAATAGAGATATTAGAATTGCTAAAAAACGTAATGGATCCTGAAATTGAGATCAATATTGTTGACCTTGGATTGATTTATGAAGTAAAGTATGATGGTGAAAATAAAATTGATATTGATCTAACGTTTTCAACACCTTCTTGTCCGTTGGGAGATACCATTGTTACAAATGTAAAGGAAGCAATCAAACAAAAATACCCTGATTTTGAGGTAGATGTAAATATTGTTTTTGATCCGCCATGGTCAGCGGCTATGGTAAGTGAAGAAGGTAAGCGAATTTTAGGAATGTAATAAAAGAATCAAACCTAATCTTTATAACCAAACCTTTTTAACTGGTTGGTATTATTTCGCCAGTTTTTGTTCACCTTTACATAAAGTTCTAAAAATATTTTTTTCCCAAAAAACTTTTGTAGATCTTTTCTTGCTTCTGTCCCAACTCTTTTTAGAGCAGAACCTTTGTGACCAATGATGATTCCTTTTTGGGTTTCTCTTTCTACCATGATAACCGAACGGATCCTGATGATCTTATCATCTTCAAAAAACTCTTCGGTATCAATTTCTACAGCATAAGGAATTTCTTTTTTGTAATGCATCAGTATCTTTTCACGAATCGTTTCGTTTACAAAAAATCGTTCTGGTTTATCGGTTAATTGATCTTTTGGATAAAAAGGAGGAGATTCAGGTAATAATTCAATAATCTTATCCATTACTGCTTGTATATTAAAATTCAATAAAGCTGCAATCGGATAAACCATTGCATTTGGAACCTTATCTTTCCAAAAGGAAATTTTTTCTTCCACCTCATCCTGACTTGATTTGTCTACTTTGTTTATCAAAAGAATCACTGGGACTTTAGAGTTTTGAATCTTTTGAAAAAAAGCATCATCTTTCAATTCCTTTTCACCAATTTCAACCATATAAATCAAAATATCTGCATCTTCAAAAGCTGATTTCACAAAATTCATCATGGATTCCTGTAATTCATAGGCAGGTTTGATTATTCCGGGAGTATCAGAAAACATGATCTGGAAATCATCTCCATTTACAATTCCCAAAATTCTATGTCTTGTTGTTTGAGCTTTTGAGGTGATTATGGATAGTCGTTCGCCGACTAATGCATTCATCAAAGTTGATTTACCAACATTTGGATTGCCTATTATATTAACAAAACCTGCCTTATGAGTCATATTTAAAATTTACTGCAAAGTTAGGTTAATTTTATAAACAATATTTACATTAGAAATCCTAATATTAAATAAAGAGTGGTTGCAATTACTCCCCCCGTTAAAGCATATGGTAATTGTGTTTTTACATGGTCAATATGATCACTTGCTGAAGCCATAGATGAAATAATCGTTGTATCTGAAATTGGAGAGCAATGATCACCAAAAACACCACCACCCAAAGTTGCAGCAATCACCAAATAAAGATTTGCTTCATGTGCCTGTGCCATGGGAACCGCAATTGCCATCATAATAGCAAATGTACCCCAGGAGGTACCAGTTGAAAATGCTATAAATGCACTAATAATAAAAAGTATAGCTGGTAAAAATTCTGGGGATAACCAGTCTTTTGACCAATTGGCGACAAATTGCCCTGTGCCTAACTGGTTACACGCAGCACTAATTCCAAAAGCTAACATCATTAATAAAGCCAATGGCATTAATTCGCTTATTCCTTTTAGAACAAGATCAACCATTTCTTTCAGTTTCATGATGCCCTGTACACGATATAATATCATAGCGACAAAAATGGCAGTTAAAACTGAATATAAAACTGCAGAAGAACCAGATCCATTACCAATTGCTTGAAATACATGATCAAAAAACGAATTTAAGTTTTCTACCTTTTTCCAGCCTGTAAAAGCTAAATTAACAGGCATCATTAAAACCATAGTTGCTAATGGAATGACCATATTAAACGATTTTGCTTTGATTCCTTTTTTTGGTTCAAAAGAAGTAATTGTATCCGAAACCATAGGCTTGGCATTATCATCATGGACTTTACCGGTTTCACGTGTGCGTTTTTCAGCTTTAGCCATCGGTCCAAAATCTTTCTTAGAGACTATAATTGTTGTAACCATCAATATAGCAATAAATGGATAAAAGTTATACATTACTGATTTGAGCATAGTTGAAAAGGGATTTTCAATTCCCTGAGTAATAAGCAAACCCATGATAAATGCTCCCCAAGCATTGAAAGGAATTAGTATTGCAGAAGGAGCCGAGCTGGAATCAGCGATATAAGCTAATTTTTCACGTGGAATTTTTAATCTGTCAAAAATAGGTCTGTATAATGTTCCAACGGTTAAAGCACTTATACTGGTTTCAACAAATAATAGGATTCCGGTTACTTGAGCTAATAATTGTACAACAACACGGCTTCTTCCACTTTCTTTTGCCTCAAAGTATTCAATAAGTTTATTAATTTTATTCACAAACCCTTCAACTCCTTTAGAATATTGGATAAACAACAAGAGTGATCCAACCAGAGCACTAAACATGATTGTACGAGTATTTCCAGGTTCTTTAAACACATTAACTAAAGCTTCAATAGTTGCGATTGTTCCATCAAAAAAGTCCCAGTCATTCATAATTACCCAGGCAAACCAAATACCAAAAAGCAATGCGATATATACTTGTTTTGTTTTTAGAGCTAAAACTATTGCAACAAGTGGAGGTAAGATAGATAGAAAGCCGTAGTCAGTCATTGGAGTAAGATAAAATTATTAAATTTTTGATTGGGTTAAATATATAAAAATATAAGCTAAAGCGTTAGAAATGTGAGGGAATTAAAATGTTTGATACAAATGACCAAAAATTAAAATATTTTTCAAAATTCATTAAAATATTTTTGCTGATATTAGTAAATATATTGTATATTTGCAGCCGATATCGCGGGATAGAGCAGTAGGTAGCTCGTTGGGCTCATAACCCAAAGGTCGCTGGTTCGAGTCCAGCTCCCGCTACTATAGCCTTGCAAACCTTGTAAATAAAATATTTGCAAGGTTTTTTTTGGTTTTGATACTTAGGAGTTGTCAATAAATAAAGTTTACAAATATGGCTTAATGCAGTAGTTCCATTCACCATGAAAATCATCTCTTTCTATATTTATACTTTTCTTTTCCTGTTCGGTTACTTTAATACCTGTTTTGTAAATTTTATTATCTGCATTTGCCCTTACCGTTAATCCTTTTTCTGTTGTAGTAGCACCTATTAAGCTTACAATAACACTTAATGAAACTAGAGGTTTGGCTCTCCAGTTCTTAGAAATATATGAAAAAAGTCTATGCTCTATTTTGTTCCATTTGCTTGTTCCTGGTGGAAAATGACTTACATGGATATTTAATCCTGTTTCATTGCTAAATTTTTGTAATTCTAATTTCCATAAATTATTTCTAGATCCATTACTTCCACCACCATCTGCATTTATATATAATCGCTTTGATTTAGTATATAGATTTTTACCTTCTCCATTCCACCAATCACGAATTGTAGATACGGCAAAACTTGCAGTATCACTACTTATTCCAACGTTTACCCAACCTGTATTATTTTGTATGTCATAAACACCATAAGGACTAGCTTTTCCTTTGGTCTTATCTATGAAATCATAAACATTTACATCTGTTGCAGATTTCAATTTAGTCCATTCTTGTCCATTATTCTTATACTCTCCTATTAGTTCTTTCTTTTTGCAATCAACTGAAATTACAGGGTCTTTTTTGGATATAAAATCCTTAGACAGCTTATTAATAAATTCAAACTGAGCGTCTCTTTCTGGATTGTTCCCTCCCTCATTTGTCTTTTTGTTTACCTGAAGGCTGTAATTCATTTCAATTAGACATTTTCTTGTAACTTCATGACAGACATTGAACCCTTTATCTTTTAGTGACTTAGTTATTTTTCTTATGCTTTTACTTGTCCATAATAGTGGATTCATCGGATCTCCCATGGTGTGTGGAGAAACTATAGATTCTATAGTTTTTAATAATTCAGGATAATGTTCGGTTTGTCTCTTTCTGCCTCCTCCTACTTTCCGTACACGATTACCGTTGGATCTACCTATAGATAGATCGGTATCTTTATTGGATATAGTTTTTCTTGAAACAGATGTCAATTTTGAAATTTTTGTAACACCTCCCCAACCAATACTTTTGGCCTCAGCAGCTAAATAAATTCTTTTTTGTCTCTCATCTAGCAATGGAAGAATAGATTCTATTCTAACTTTTATTACCTCATCTCTTTCTTGCATAAGATCTTTTTACAAAGATAATTAAATATTTTATAAATGAGAATGTTATTTATTGACAATTACTAAGTGAAAAATTAAATTTCTCAAAAGACAGTTTAATTGCACTGAACAATGAATTTCAATTCATTAAAAATGAACTAATTGACTATTTAAAGACAATTAAGATCACAAAGAATGACAACATCAATAAATTTCTAAAATCTTTAATAAGTTATAACCCAAGTGAGAATTTTTATATAATTAATTTCAATTATACTAATACCATTGAACAATACTTAGAACCATATTCAGGACTGAGTAATGTTGATTTAAATTATATACATGGCAACCTCACAAATGAGAATATAATTTTTGGTTATGGAAATGATCAAAACTCAGATTATCAGGAAATAAAAAATATTGAAATTGATGAATTTTTAGAATATTTTAAAACATTCGAATATCTTAAAAATAATAATTATTCAAAGATCTATGAGAATTCGATTGATCGATTTAATGATTATGAAGTTTATATATTAGGTCATTCATTAGGTCTATCTGACAAAACTTTATTAGAAGAAATTCTAAATACTGAAAAATGTAAAAAAATTCACTTATTTAAGAGAATTGATTTGGCAGAAAATAATGGTGAGGTCCAAGTAATGTTTAACAGACTTCTTTTTGCAGCAAGCAGAATAATTGGAAATGAGAAGAACTTAAGGAAAACTATTAAAAATTATGAAGATTCAACATTTTTTCCAGAATAAGTTAAAAGTCGAGTAGGTAAAGGGGAATTTCACCCCTAAACCTCTCACAGAACCGTACGTGAACCTCTCGATTCATACGGCTCTTCTTAACCAAGTCGCT
>JADGEA010000134.1 GCA_016744615.1 Flavobacteriaceae bacterium | reverse complement strand
ATATTTACTTGTATAGTGTGTTACTGTTGCTGTAGCCCAAAGTGCATTGTGAAATGAGAGTTCACTGTTGTCAATTTGTTTTGTTTGTTCATCTGTGAGTTCATTAATCCTAAGTGCTTTAAACATCCCACCTTTGCGTTTGAGAGTAACTGTATCAGCCATAGCTTTGGCATGAGTAATACTGTTTTCATTATAAAGGTAATCTCCAGTAGCAAGTTCTTGGATATCAAAATAACCTTCTTCTTTATAATCTAGGGCATATTTTTCTTGGTATTGTCCCGTTTGTATAATTGTTTCAAGAAGTTCTAATTTTTTATGTACATTTGGATATTTCTCTTTCAAGTAATCTATGTTGTTTTTGTATGTTTGGAGTGCTTGTTGTTCTATTGACATAGTGCTTATTTCCTTATATATAGTCGTAATTGAGAATGATATCCGTCATGTGTTGTGTATCCAAAGAGAGATGAATCGGTTGCTATGAGTTTGTACTCTGGTAAGAATGTATCATAGTTATTTCCGAGGATTGGCGTTTCAACGCCTGAAACTGAGCTTTGGGACTTTTTTTGTTTTCCTTCTTCCATATTTCTAAGTAATATATAATTCGGTTTTAATTTTCGTATATAAGAGCAGTAATTATTGACAATATTTGGTTCCATCTCTTGAAAAGATATGAAGTTTACAAACAAATCAATTTTCCCTTCAAGTTTTTCTATTTGCCAAGAACAAGTATTAATAGCCTTATAATTTTGCCGTAGTTCATCTATAGACAGAGTATCTTTGTTTCGTAGGTCAAGATAATCAGCTATGTTTTTTTTGCCAAAAACATTTTGCAGATAATAACTCGATACAAATGCTACCGGAGGAATATCTAGGTTTATATAAAAACAATTATTTCTCTCATCCCCTAGTAAAATTTCACCAAGTGTTCCAAATCCTCCACCAATTTCTGCTACAGTTTTTATGTGAGATGTATCGACATGTTTTTTTATAAAAGAGAGCCCTAAAAGATAATTCATAAAAGATCTTGAAAAATGACGTCCATTAAAGGAAAATTGTTCATCTGGTTCACCAATTGAACTCTCAGAAACTTTATCTGTATAAGGTGTAGTATCTACGTTTTGTTTGAGAAGAGTTTCATAGTCACTTTGTGCAAGTTCTATACCTCTTGAAGGAGGAAATATTGGAGCAAAAAATCGTTGAGAAGATTTGTGTGAACGAAAAGAAGCACTACCTTTTTCATAAAGTTCCCACTCAATAATTTTAGAGCTAATTTTCCAAAATGATGTGGGCTGATAAAGAGGAGATTGTAATTTCAAATCCTCAAGCATAGCATCGAGAAGTTCCAACTCTTTTTCTGTCATAAAATTCCTTCATTTTTTTTACATGGTGTTTAATTAAATTAAATATACTATAGGTCGATATGTACTTCAAGTATATTAATTAAGTAGTTAAGGTAAGCATGAATGGTTCCAGTTAAATTACAAAATAAAATTTATGGAGCAGTTCAAGAAGAGTACTTTCGATACATTGGATTTTGTAAAAAAGTTCGTAGTGAAGAGATACAAAACGTTGATGTTTTTGTAGATGCAAGGAAAATTGATACTCTTGCTTGTAATAAATCAATTCAAAAAATATCAAAATCTTACCATGTTGAGGGCTTTTCTTTTGAATATGATCTGCCTCAAGAGTATATTGGTTCGAAGCATGAGATCAGTTTTATTTGTCATGATGGAGAACTTGAAGGTTCACCATTTTACACTATAAGTGAAAATGATGAAAAGTATAATGAGTGCTTGTTTATGAATAGTCTTTATCAGCCTTTAGATGAAAAAATCAAAGAGATGTATGGCAAAAATTGTATTGCTTTTTTGGCTGTAAAGGATAATCTTGCAGATGAAAATTTTGTGAATTATATTAAAGAGCTTTATGTTAGATTTCCTCAGGCTACTTTTAAGGCTTTTTACTTTAATAGTAATGATCAAAAAATGATTACTAGTATTTTTTGGAATGAAATGAATAGACTTGAATTAGTAATACCTAAAAGTATTTATGATGTAGCAAATGACACTGAGGTCTATATTAATAATTTGATAAATAAAAACTTTGTACTGATAAGAGATATATTTCTAAGTAATGAAGTGTTGATTTTACCATTGAGTTTTGTGAAATCAAATATGAAATCAAATCTAAACGAGAACGATATGTTGTTATATGATAAAGTTGTTAAGCATCATGTTCAATATGATATACATAGTTGTAAAACAAGGGGTGAATTTAGAAACTTTGATATAATCAAATTATGCTTGAAAAGTCATCATTTAAAATCTAGTATAAATAAATTTTATATAAATTCATTGCAAGAGTAGAATATGAAATTTAAAGATAAAAAAATTCTTATAGTACCGTATTCAGAAATAACTAGAAAACTAGCTTTGTTTTTAAAGTTGAAAGAATATGCACTAGAACCCATGTTTATAGATAAAAATGCAAAAGATAACGGAATATATAGTACTAATGATATTCAAAACATAGATTTTGACTATATTTTTATCTATTCTAGACATGCCATTGAAATATATAATGAATATATAAAATATGGAGTACTTAAAAAGCGAATAATTTTTGTACTAAATGATAATGGAAAGTATAAGTTTTTTAGAAGTAAACTAAGATATCAATTAGAAAAGCTTAAAAATGAAATTTTCAATAAAACAAATAAAGAAACTTTTAATTTCTTTATAGCTAAGTCAGTCTCAAAAATATATAGTTTTAAAACAGATAAAACTGTTTTTATTTCCAGAGTGCATTTTGATTCTAATATCAAGTATTTATATTTATATATGCAAAATAATGGCATTAAAACAACTATACTTAGTAGCAATCAAGACCATATCAATAGTTTGAAAAAATATAATTATGAGTGTTTAGATTTATCTAGTATTAAAGGACAAATATACCTTATAAACACTACTAAGATTATTACTGCAGATGGTGGTAAAATAATAAATAAAAAAAGAGTTAAATCGGATCAAGATATAGTACAACTTGTACATGGTGTTCTTATTAAAAATGTACCAGATCAAAGAAAAATCAATCATTATAAATATTTTTTTACTACTTCAAATAATGTAATTAACAATTTATATAAAAACAAGTTTAGTGCAGAAAGATTTTTAAATTATGGTCATCCTAGAAATGATGTTTTATTTAATGATATATCAAATAAACAAGAAGAATTGTTTTGTGATATGGATATTTATAAATTGATTAAAGATAAAGATAAAAAAGTTATTGTGTATGCCCCTACGTTTCGTACTTATAGTTTTGATGATTTTCCTATATCTTTTCATACGTTGAATCAATTTCTAAAAGAGATAGGAGCTATTTTTATTATAAAGCTGCATAATCAAATATATAAAGATTTTAATCACTATATATTTGAAGAAGCAGCTAAATATGAGAATATTTTATTGCATAGTAAAAATAATGATATTTATCCTATTTTAAATAAAACTGATGTACTTATAAGTGACTATTCTTCTATTGCTTATGATTTTTTAATATTGAACAGACCTATGCTGTTTTTAACTTATGATAAGGAACGATATGTAAGTACAAGAGGAGATTTTTCATTTGATTATGATGAGTATACTCCTGGGGCACAAGTAAATACACAAAATGAACTACATAATGAAATAAGCAATATCTTTGATGGTGTAGATTTATATAAACAAAAAAGATTGAAATTATTAGATTACTATTATGATTATACAGATAATCAAAGTTCTAAAAGAATTATGGAACAAGTATGTTCATCAGACTAAAATATTAGGTATAAAAACTATGAATGAATCAACTAAAAAAAACTTAGATAGAAAATCACAGCATGTAGATAACGTGCAGCTTCATAATGGAAAACCATTGTTTAGCTGGATAGACCTTAACCCAACAGAATTATGCAATAGAACTTGTGTCTTTTGTCCAAGAGCTGATGATAATAAATATCCAAATCAAGCATTACATATATCAGACGTACTTATAGATAAAATGGTTGTAGAATTAAAAGAACTTAATTATGAAGGGAGTATAGTATTGTCAGGTTTTGGTGAGCCTATGCTTTATCCTTCGATGTTGTCTTTAATTTCAAAGTTTAAAGGTATAAAGCTTGAAATAGTTACAAATGGAGACCCCTTAACTGTTAAAAATACTAAAGAAATGTATGATGCTGGTCTAAGTATGTTTGTTATAAGCATGTATGATGGTCCTGAGCAAATTGAAAGATTTAAGAAAATGTTTGATGAAGCTGGCATTTCTGAAGAACATTATATGTTAAGAGATAGATGGCATACAGATGAAGATGCATATGGATTAAAGCTTACAAACAGAGCTGGTATGGTTGATGTTGGAATTCAAGAGGAAATTAGACTTGATAAACCATGCTACTATCCACAGTACTCTATGACTGTTGATTGGAATGGTGATGTATTATTATGTGTTCAAGATTGGAACAAAAAAGTAAAACTAGGAAACATACATGCCCAAACATTACTTGAAGTATGGAACAGTAGTGCTATGAATAAATATAGAAAAACATTAGGAAGTGGAAATAGAAATATAAGCCCGTGTAATGGATGTAATACAGATGGTACATTACATGGTTTTAATCATATTAAGTCTTGGAAAGAAGTTTAAATGAACTTAGAAATGTTAATTAAAACTTCTAATTATAATGAAGCTCTTAATAATATGGCAAGTAGACTTGATCAATTAAATAAAAAAGAAATAGAACTTTTAAAAAGATTGTTACTTTTTTGCGGAATTGATTTTATAAGTACATACAAAAATGAAAAATATGAAAATAACATTAATAATCCATTTTTTATGAAAAATGATAAACTTAATCTTATAAAAACTATATTGGATTCCAATACTGAAATATTTTATTATTTATATTTAAATATAAATAATGATGATTACATTGAAAAAGAGTTAGAAAAATATAATGATTATTTTTCTGATATTATTTTTCTTAGAAAGAATATATTTTATAATGATCATAAATTAGAAAATCAGTTACAAGAAGATGGCATAATTCAGATTCAAAATTTTTTAGAAGATAGTGTGATAAATAAACTTAGAGCAGTTACTTTAGATTATATGAAAAAAACTAACTTATCTGTATATTTATTTAATGAAAATAGAAGTAGAGTTTTTTTAACAGAGAAACATCAAGCAGATGTTTTAAGTATTTTTAAAAATTTAGTTAGTTGTACAGATATAGAAGGACTTTTAAAAAAGTATATTAATATGGATGTTGAATGTAATTTTATTCAATTAGAGCTTATGGAAAAAGCACCTGTTCAAACAACTAAAATTAAACATTGGCATCTTGATAACTTATCGGACCAATTCAAAGTATTTATACCATTAGTCGATGTTAATGAAGATAATGCTCCTATGAACTATATACCTGGAACACATCTTATAAAAAATCTCAATTCTGAAATGAAAAACTATTTACACTATATATTTAGGATGTCTGGGGTTGTTACAACTCCAACTACGGGTATACCTAATTATATTGTGGATAATATGAAATCGAAAGAGTCTAAAGGTATTATTAAGGCGGGTGATATAGCCATATTTAATACTGCTTTGGCTCATACAGGTTCATTTGTTCAGTCTGATATACCCAGACTGAATATGGTGTTAGTATTTAATAGTTTGAGCACTAATAGAAATATATTATTTAAACAATTAAAAACCTTTTATTAGGACAATATACTTTAATTAAAGTAATAATAATTTAACTGTGGGAGATTGGAATGTCTAGTATATCAAAAGATTATATTTTTACAAAAAAAGATCAAAATTTGAAATTCATAGGGGATTTTGATGGTTTGTATGAAAATGAAATTAACCCATGGGGTCAAGACGGAAAAGATGAAAGACTTGGAAAATATTATACATATTCACGAAATAATATAGTAGAAAAAATAAATAATTATAAAAAGTATAAAAATATGCTTGAAATTGGATGTGGCTTAGGATATGTTGTTGATTTTTTTAATCAAAATTCCAATCTAATTTGTGATGGAGCAGATATCTCAAGTATTGCTATAGAAAAATCTAGACAAAACTTCAGTAATTATGCTTTTATACATTTTGACGTACAAGCAGATAATTTAGAATTACATCATAAGTATGATGTAGTAGTTTTAAATCAAGTTTTATGGTATGTATTAGAAAAGTTTGAAAATGTATTTGAGAATGTATTTAATATACTAAATAAAGGTGGTACATTTATAATTTCACAATCTTTTTTAGAGTCACAAGGTTATGGAAAGGATATTGTAGATGGATTTGGTGGTTTAGTACAGTACATAGAGAATCATCAAAGTGATACATTTAATATAGTAGACGCGCAGCTCATTAAAAAAGATGGTATGCTTTATAAAGATGGTTGCATAGTAATGGAAAAAATTGATGCATAATATTTTAATGAATGAAGGATATGATGTTAATAAAACTATTTTTGTAAAAGCACAGGGTAATTATATTTATGATAATAATAATAAGTTTTTAGATACAACATTAGGAAGTGGTACACATATACTAGGACATAGACATCCAGTAATTATTGATGCGTTAAAAGAACAATTAGATACAAGTATGCTTTTTACAACAAATAATGATATAGCTTTTGAAGTGGCAGAATTGATTAAACAATGCGTATCAAGTGTAGATAATATAGTGTTTTGTAACACTGGCTCTGAAGCAACAATGAGAGCAGCAAGAATAGCAAGGGCATATACAAAACGAAAAAAAATTGCTATCTTTAGTGGTGCTTGGCACGGCGGAAATGAGCTCTTTTTATTTGATTATGATTATAGTAAAGATGATAAAAAGACGTATCATAAATCAGCAGGTATTCCAAATGAATTTAAAGATTTAGTCATAGTTCTACCATATAATGATAATAACGCTTTTAAAATTATAGAAGAAAATAAAGATGATATAGCTATGGTTATTGTGGAGCCATCACAAGGATCAAATCCTAGAGATGATATGCAAAATTTTCTATTACAATTAAGAAACACTACATTAGAAAATAATATAGTTTTATGTTTTGATGAGATGATTACAGGTTTTAGAGTAGCTCTTGGTGGTGCACAAGAATACTACAACATAGAGGCAGACTTAGTGACCTATGGAAAAACTATAGGCGGAGGGATGCCTATAGGTATAGTTGCTGGAAAACATAAGTTTATGAAAGTTACAAAAGGGGATGATGATGCTTTACCTGTATTTATGGGAGGTACATTTTCTGCAAATCCTATGACTATGGCTTCATCAAAAGCATTACTGAAATATTTGTTATCAA
Source organism: Flavobacteriaceae bacterium (assembly GCA_016744615.1). Lineage (GTDB taxonomy): Bacteria > Bacteroidota > Bacteroidia > Flavobacteriales > Flavobacteriaceae > Lutimonas. The sequence goes on along the minus strand of JADGEA010000134.1, from coordinate 4,758 downwards.
ATAAGGACGATGTTTATAAAAATTTAAAATTAAATGCTGATTATGTCAAAATATCAATAAATGAATATTGTATAAAAAATAATATACCAATTAGAATGATAGGCTTAAATTCAATGTTACGGCTAGTATTTACTGATTATCCTATTAAGTCTAGACAAGAGAGAGATAGTTATGAGTTAGATGCAGAGAAACAAAATCAATTTTATAAGTATTTATTGGATGAAAAAAATATTTTTGTGAATGGAAATAGGATTCTATTTTTATCAATTAATTACGATCAAGAACTTTTAGATGGTTTAGTAAAATCACTAATCGATGGGATTACATTTATATCAGAATAGTTATTTTTGAAATTCATTTTTATATATATTCATACTTATATCTTTGATTTTTTTCAGGTAGTGTTTTAATTTTTTAAATTTATATATAAACATTTTTATGTGAGCATATTCTATATTTGTACATATAAACAGTGATTCACCAGAATCTAATATTTTATTTGTTTCTTGGAGATAGTTAAGTCTAAATATATGTTTATAACCTACTTTATTTAAAAGTTTCAAATCTCTTTCTTCATCAAAAGAGTAAAAAATAAAAAAGTCAACGTTATTAAAAACATTAGTAAAAAATTTCATTCTCATTTGTGCAGTATAGTTTGACCTAGTTAAAGAAATAGCAATATTGTAATTCTTATTAATTTCGTTTGTTTTGCTATGAGAAAAGTTAATATCTTCTCTTTTTAGAGTTTTTTGTAATTTTTTCGCGAAAGATACTCTTGTTACGTCTCCTTCAAATGCATCTATTTTTTTAAATTGACCAACACTGGTTATTCTAAATGGTACATACCCTTCTTTTGAGCCAATGAAGAGTATTTCTTTATCCTGAGTAAGTCCAAAAATTTGATTATAAAAGCTCAATGCCTCTATAGCCAAACTTATATGTAATCTAGTTTTTTTATGGTAACGTCGCCAAAAATGCGTTTCATTAGGGTTTAAAATTAAATCATAACTGTGAAAGTCTCCCCAAATTTTTGCTGAGGGCTTAAAATAAGGTGTAATTAATTCATATGCGTAATACCAGTTGAAGTAGGTTCTATCGTAACTAAACTCTTCAAAGTTGTATTTTTTTAAGAGATTAGGTATAAAAAAATGCGATAGATGACCATGAATATCTGCAACATAACGACTATCTATTTTAATATTATTATTGTGATTAATTGTAATCAAATCCCATAAATCTATATACTCTAAATTATATATCTCTGCAAAGTGTTTTAAGTAATTATTGTACATGAAACTAATATTTAATGCCTCTCCATCCATTATTGGGACAGAAGATACAATGGAAGCCTTGAGTTTGTATTTATTTGTGAGTTCTATTATTAATTCAACATACTTAGAAGCAGCGTTCTTTAAGATGACTTCTTGATTATTTAACTCTTTTAAATTAAAGGTATCTAGATTATAATGGTAAGGATTAGCGCTTGCAAAAAACCATACACTTTCTTCTTGTAAGTTGAACTCTTCAAAAAATAAAAAATACCTAACTCTAATACTTTTATATCTTTCTTCGTCAAGTGTTGCATTTAATACACCTGTAGCTATTTGAATAGGAATAAAAAAACTATTGTAAGCAAAAGCCCTAACAGCACTGTCACCTACTATGAAAATTTTATTTTTATCCATTTTATATATTTTCTAAAACTTTCAAGATATTTTTATAGTTTACGAGAATCTCGATGTCTTCATCATCAAACACGGTGTCGAATTCCTCTTCTAGCGCAACTATTAAATTCATATGCCCTATTGAATCCCATTTTTCTATATTATCTATAGTGCTATTTTCATTAATATTAATTATATCTTCATTAAACACATTTGCCATAACTTTTTTAATTCTTTCTTCCATTAATTAACCTTTATATAGTTTATATTACTTTTTACATAGTCTTTTATTTTAAGCACATATTTTTTAGTATCATCAGCTGATGATACTAAAGTAAACCCTAATGTGTCATAAAATTGACTTACTTGTTCATTTTTAAGTGTTTTTATGTACGTAGTATCTATCGTTTTAATATCTAATGTATGAATAAATTTCACAATCTCGTCCATGAATTTGTTTTCAATACTTCTTCCTAGTGCTCTACAGCTTAATAAAAAGCTATCTATTTGACAACTGTTTTTTAATTCTTTCAAAATACACAGGCCTACTACACCATAGTCTCCAAACTTATCTGTCACATTTATGGTTAATACGTATGAGTGTTGACTTTTGACTAATAGTTTTATTTCATTTTCCGTGTATCTTTTTGTTGTCAAATTAAATTGATTAGTTTTTTGAGTCATTTGAGCTACTCTTTGAATAGCTTTTTCATCATCTATATGTATAAAAATTTCTAATTCAAGTAGTTGTAAATAACTATTTAAATCATTAGTGTCTTTTTTAACACTATCTCTTTGTAAATTTTCTTTATACATTTTGATTTTATTACTGTCTTCATTAGTACTCTTTAATTGAAAAAATAAATTTGTGATTTCTCTCATCATCTGTGAATATTCATACTCTTTTTTAGGAACTTTGTAGGTATCAACTAATGGAAGATGTTCTTTAACAAAGTTTACTTCGAAGTCTGAATCATCTAAAAAAACAATACTATCCATGCCTATATTTAACTCTTTTGCGATACTTTTAATATTAGTAACTTTATCATCCCAATTTATTTTTTTAATCACTATATCATCATCACTCAATATCATATCTTTATGTTTGTCAAATACTTCATTAACATCTTTTAAATTATTTTTACTGCATAAGCCTATAATAACACCATTTTTAGCTAATCTTTTAGCTAAATATTGCACCTCTTGAAAAACTTTAACTTTTTCAATTCCATCTTCACCAATTATTCCTGACCATAAAGTATTATCACAATCAAAAATCAATGCTTTTTTAATTTTACCATTGAGGGATAAAAAGAGAGGTGTAATTAGTTTTGAATAGTTAATATAAAAATCAACAGTATATAAACTTTTCGATAAGTGATAATATCTTAAATCAATACTATTAAAAACTCCAACATTTGATATGACTTTATCTATATCAAAAACAATCATATTGTCTAATTTTATATCTGAAATATATTGATTAAGTTCTAAAACAATTGTATCAAGCCTATTTTTTTCAATATCTAAAGAGGTAAAAAGTAAACTAGAAAATTTATTTATAACAACAAATGATTTCTCTTTTAAAGCATTAAAAACAACATCTATCTCTTTTTTAATTTTTTCAATTGTATTTTTAAACTCATCATCACTCAAACTATCATATTTGTAATTAAATCCATCTATAACGTTATATACTTCCCAAAATATCAAAATAACACTGTATTTTGTTTTTATTGATTCTTGAACAATATTATCATAGTCTCCAAAAATTATATCAGCATTAATACCATTTTTACGAAGATCATATTCTAAAATATTCTCTAATGGGTTTACAGTAATATTTGATAATACTTGTATCTCATATGGTAATGATTGTAATTCTTCTTTCAATGCATTGTTTTTACTAATTATGTCACTATATTTCATATCATTACTTGTCCACCATTAACTCGGATTGTTTCACCAGTTAAAAAATCTGACTTTTCAGAAACTAAATAGGCTATGGCATTTGCTATATCTATGGGTAAGCCTAATCTCTTTAAAGGAGTTCTTGTAGATGTTAGCAATTTAGCTTTTTCTGGAATATTACATATTAACTCTGTGTCAGTCATTCCTGCAGATACAATGTTAACACGTATTCCTTTTGGTGCAAGTTCATGTGCTAATGCTTTGGCAAATCCACCTAGAGATGATTTGGCAACAATATAATGTAACCATTCAGAGTTTACTTGTTCTACAGCTTGTGATGAGATAAATACAACCTTACCATATCCATTACTCTCCATTAAGGGTACTAGATACTGCATAAACCAAAAAGATGATTTAACATTGATATTGATTTGCGACTCAATATCATCCCATTTCATAGCATCAAATTTAATATTACCAAAATTAGTTGTTGAAGCATTTACAAAAGCAGTAATAGTTTTAAAATATCTTTGTATATCAAAAATAATATTACGTATCTCATCCTCATTGGATATATCTGCTTTGACTATAATTGTTTTTTTGTCGCTATAGCCTTCTATTTCTTTTTTTAATGCAACTGTTTTTTCTTTATTTTTATTGTAATGTAAGATTAAGTTATATCCATTCTGTGCTAATACCCTCGCAGTTTCAGAACCAATACCTCCACTTGCACCAACAACTAGTGCTACTTTCTCATATTCGTTTGTTACTTCATCTATAAGCTCATTTTCTAATATTTTAACTTTTGCAATACCAGAAGTCACTTTTTGTTTATATTGATTAAAAATATCTGTCTGTATATCAATACTATGTTGTCTATTAGTTTTTTTTAGTACTGTAGCTATGATTGTCAATGAGTCGCCAACCCTTATTGGTAATAAAAATTCTAAACTTTGAGAGTACCATAATGCACCATCTCCTGGCATTTTTGTCCCTATTATTGCTGATATAAATGATGCACCTAGCATACCATGTGCAACTGGTTTTTTAAAAGATGTTTTACTCGCAAATTCCGCATCTACATGAAGCTTATTATTATCCCCACTAACTTCAACAAATTTATCTATATCATCTTGAGTAATAGTATGTTTTATTGTTTGGCTATCGCCTATATTGATTTGAT
>JADGEA010000133.1 GCA_016744615.1 Flavobacteriaceae bacterium | reverse complement strand
GTGCCTGATGATTTATACTTACTCATAGTGTCAATTCTTATGACAATATACAACTAATAATCTGATATTCACCTTGTTAATTCAAGAGGTTGCCTAAAGTTTCCTCGGCACTCCTATCGTCGTTCTGTCGGAAAGACAGAACAATACAAATACATTATCAAACAATACTAAACTACTCCAATAACAGAAGTACTAATGCTTCTGCTGAATTTTTCAATGCTAAAATTAAAGAGTTCAGAGCTCAATTTAGAGGTGTAAAAGATGTAGAGTTCTTCTTATTCAGACTAACTAAAATTTATGCATGATTTTAGATACTGACTAAAAACAAAAAAACCTCAGTAAATACTGAAGCTTTTCATTGGTTAACTCGTTAAGTTACAAGACTTAAGGCTAACAACACAACTATTATAAAAGCGGTCTGGACGGGACTCGAACCCGCGACCCCCTGCGTGACAGGCAGGTATTCTAACCAGCTGAACTACCAAACCGTTGCTCTTAGCGGTTGCAAATATAAGTTCGTTTTTTCTTTTGACAAAAAGAAATTTGATTTTTTTACAAAAATCGTTGTCGCCGTATTAAATAGGCAATTAAAATTTGATCAAAGCCTTTGTTTATGTCTACTGGCACATAATCAATTTTATATTGCATACACTTCAATTTCAATTTATTAAAATATTTTTCAACACTTTTTTTATAATTCTGTCTTATATTTTCAGCAAACAAACTGATTTGCTCTCCAGTCTCTACATCTACAAATTTCTTAGGAGAATTCTCAAAATCAAAGTCTTTTTCCAGTTTTCCATCAAAAATATGGAAGAAAACTACTTCATGTTTGTTATATTTTAAATGCTGCAGCGCTTCAAACAGTTCTTCTTCTTTTTTATCATCCTGTAACATATCCGAAAACAAAAAGATCAAAGATCGTTTATGGATCTTTTCAGCTATTTGATGCAATACTTTATAAGTGTTTGTTAATTGGATGTTCTTTTGTTTTAAAATATCCTCTAATTGGTGTAAAAGCATTCTTCTATGCCGTTCACTTCCTTTGGATGGAGCAAAAAAATCAATCTTATCCGTATAAATACTAAGTCCTATTGCATCTCTCTGACGTCTTAGTATTTCGGAAAGTGCTGAAGTGGCAATTACTGAAAATTGAATTTTATTCAAACTATCTAAAGTTAGTTTTTCCCTAGGTGGATAATGCATAGATGAGGAATTATCAATGATAATATGACATCTCAAATTTGTTTCTTCTTCGTACCTTTTTACAAATAATTTTTCAGTTTTAGCGAATAATTTCCAGTCTATATGACGTGTACTTTCACCTTTATTATACAAACGATGCTCGGCAAATTCAACTGAAAAACCATGAAACGGGCTCTTATGCATACCCGTTATAAAACCCTCAACAACCTGACGAGCAAGAAGTTTGATATTTGGCATATTATAGGCCTTTGTTAACTGCATAATCAAATATAAGAAATTACCATTCAATCTTAATAGTGGATATAAAAAAAGGTTTGATCCAAAAATAGAATCAAACCTTAACTTATTTAAAAGTTCTTCTTTTTACAAAAGAGCATTCAACTTATCTAAATAAACATTTTTTGGAGCAACTCCAACTTGTTTTTCAGCAATTTCTCCTCCTTTAAAGATCAATACAGTTGGGATATTTCTAACACCATATTTAGCTGCATATTCCTGATTGCTATCCACATCAACTTTTGCAACAACTACTTTATCTCCAAGTTCTTTTTCAATTTCGTCAATAATTGGATGTAACATTCTACAAGGTCCACACCATGCTGCCCAAAAATCAACTATTACAGGTTTTCCTGATTGTAATACCACCTCATCAAAAGTAGCATCGGTCACTTCTATTGCCATAATTTTATTTTTTATAATCTGTTTCTAAATAATTTCATTGCAAAAATAAACAATAATTTTACCAAATATAATATTGATAATTAAATTTTCTTATAGCAGTATAAAAACAACTAATAAACTTATAAAACCAATCTTGTTTTTTTAAAAAACTTTTTCAGCAATTGATTTTATATTACTTGACTTTCCCATTGAATAATAATGTACAACCGGTACTCCGGCGGCAATTAATTCTTTTGATTGTTGCACAGCCCATTCAATTCCCACTTGCCTAACTTCATTTTTATCTTTACATTTTTCCACTTCTCTTACCAGTGAATCAGGAAGATTTACCCGAAAGATCTGGGGTAGGATATTCAAATGTCTTGAAATTGAAATTGGCTTGATCCCTGGAATAATAGGAATATTAATTCCAATATTTCTAGCTGTATCTATAAAATCAAAAAACTTTTGATTATCAAAAAACATTTGTGTCACTACATAATCTGCTCCGGCATCTACTTTTTCTTTTAATTTTCTTAAATCCGATTCAAGACTTGGAGATTCAAAATGTTTTTCGGGATAACCCGCAACACCAATACAAAAATCTGTTTTATAGGTAATTCCTTCTATTTCATGCAAATATTTTCCATTATTCATATCATGAATTTGCTCAACCAATTCAGAAGCATAATTATTTCCTCCTTCACTTGGAGTGAAACTTGATTCATGTTTCATTGCATCACCCCGAAGCGCAACAACATTATCAATACCCAAATAATGGCAATCTACCAAAACATATTCTGTCTCTTCTTTAGTAAAACCTCCACATAAAACATGTGGTACCGGATCAATATCATATTTGTATTTTAATGATGCACATATTCCAACAGTACCAGGACGCATTCTAGTTATTCTTTGTTCTAATAATCCTCCTTCCTTTTTGATATAAATATACTCTTCACGTGAAGTGGTAACATCAATAAAAGGTGGTTTGAATTCCATTAATGGGTCAATGTTATCATACAACGTTTGGATATTCTGTCCTTTTCGTGGTGGAATTATTTCAAAGGAAAATAAAGTTTTTCCTTTTGCATTCTTAATATGTTCTGTAATCTTCATTTTTTTCTTTACTCTAATTATCAATCAAATTTGGCTGCAACCATCTTGTCGCTTCTTCCAAATCCATATTCTTTCTTTTGGCAAAATCTTGTACCTGTTCTTTGTTAATCTTACCCAAACCAAAATACTTTGACTTCTCATTGGCAAAATAAAATCCAGAAACAGATGAAGCAGGCCACATCGACAGACCCTCGGTTAATTTTACACCAATATTTTCTTCTACTTTTAACAATTCCCAAATAGTTCTTTTCTCTGTATGATCCGGACAGGCGGGATAACCAGGTGCCGGACGAATTCCTTTATAATTTTCTTTTACCAGATCTGAATTATCTAACCGTTCATCACTGGCATAACCCCAAAATTGCCTACGCACCTCCTGATGCAAATACTCGGCCAGTGCCTCAGCCAACCTATCTGCAATCGCTTTTACCATAATTGCATCATAATCCTCATGTTCAGCCTCATATGACCTGGCAAGTTCATCAGCACCAAATCCAGCTGTGACACAAAAAGAACCGATATAATCTTCTTTTTTTGAATCTTTCGGAGCAATAAAATCAGCTAGTGCAATATTAGGAATACCTTCTCTTTTTTTACCCTGCTGTCTAAGTGTTATAAATTTTGTTTTTACGCTTTCGCGGAATGCATCCTTATAAACCTCAATATCATCATCGTTAACCGAATTTGCTGGATAAATACCAAAAACGGCTTTTGCTTCCAGTAAACTTTTATCTATAATCAACTTTAGCATTTTTTTTGCATCTGCAAATAATATACTTGCCTCTTTACCCACTTTTGGATCTGTTAAAATTTTAGGATATTTACCGTGTAATTCCCAGGTTCTAAAAAAAGGTGTCCAATCAATATAGTTGACTAATTTTTTAAGATGAATGTTGTCAAATACTTTTGTCCCAATAAATTTTGGGGTTGGAATTTTTTCTTTCTCCCAATCTATTTTAAACTTATTCTTTCTTGCCTCCTCTAAAGTTAATAATTCTTTAGCTTTAGCCCTGTTGTGAAACCCTTCACGAACTTGTTCATAATCTTTTTTAATGTCACTTACATATTGCTCTGCGTTTTTTTCTCTTAGCAAATCTCCTACTACGGTAACCGCCTTGGAGGCATCTAAAACATGAACCACGCCATATTTATACTCAGGGTCTATTTTCACAGCGGTATGCGCTTTAGAAGTTGTTGCACCGCCAATCATTAACGGAACTTTAAAATTTTGTCGTTCCATCTCCTTTGCTAAATAAACCATTTCATCTAGTGATGGAGTAATCAAACCACTCAAACCAATTACATCTACATTTTCCTTTTTAGCGGCTTCAATAATTTTTTCTGGTGGAACCATTACACCCAGATCCACAATTTCATAATTGTTACATGCCAAAACCACACTCACAATATTTTTACCAATATCATGTACATCACCTTTTACAGTAGCCATTAATATCCTTCCTGCTCCTCTTGCCCCAACTCCTTTAGTAGCTTCGATGTAAGGGGTTAAATAAGCAACCGCTTTTTTCATTACTCTTGCTGATTTCACTACCTGAGGTAAAAACATTTTTCCTGAACCAAATAAATTACCTACTACATTCATTCCTGTCATTAAATTGACTTCAATAACATCTACAGGTTCATCGGCTTTTTGCCTGGCTTCTTCAATATCTTCAATAATATAGGCATCTACACCTTTTACCAAAGCATGCGTAATTCTATCCTGAAGAGATTTTTCTCTCCATGAAAGATCTATTTTTTGTTCTTTTTTTGTTCCTTTAACAGTTTCTGCAAGTTCTAATAAGCGTTCGGTTGCATCCTCTCTTCTGTTTAAGATCACATCTTCAACATGCTCTAACAAATCTTTTGGAATTTCATCATAAACCTCTAACATAGTAGGATTTACAATTCCCATATTCATACCTGCCTTGATCGCATGATACAAAAATACAGAATGCATAGCTTCACGTACTGCATTATTTCCCCTAAACGAAAAAGATACATTACTCAAACCTCCACTAACACTTACGCAGGGCAAATTTTCTTTAACCCAACGTGTAGCATCAATAAAATCGGTTGCATTAGATCTGTGCTCTTCCATTCCGGTTGCTACCGGAAAAATATTCAGATCAAAAATAATATCCTGTGGTGGAAATTTCACTTTGTTCACTAAAACATCATAAGATCTTTTTGCAATTTCAATTCTACGGTCATAACTATCGGCCTGACCAACCTCATCAAATGCCATAATGATTGCGGCTGCACCATATCTTTTTATAAGAGTTGCATGATGAACAAAAGCTTCTTCACCTTCTTTTAAACTGATAGAATTCACCACACATTTTCCTTGTGCTACCTGCAATCCGGCTTCAATGATCTCCCACTTGGAGCTATCTATCATTATCGGTACTCTGGCAATATCAGGTTCGGCAGCAATCAAATTCATAAAATTAACCATTGCTTTTTTACCATCGATCAAACCATCATCCATATTAATATCTATGATCTGTGCTCCACCTTCCACCTGATGTCGTGCAATATCAAGCGCTTCATCAAATTTTTCTTCATTTATCAATCGAAGGAATTTTCGTGACCCTGCTACATTTGTTCTCTCTCCCACATTGATAAAATTACTATTTTCATCAATAATTAAAGGCTCTAAACCTGATAGTTTTAAGGTCTTACAGATATTTTTATTCTGTTGTTGGTTACTAAAATTCATAATCTTTTATAATAATTTATAAAACCGTTTAGAAGTTTCTTCTTTAGGGAAACTTTTACTAATTAAATATACCATGTTTGTAAGTTTTCTAACTTCAGTCCATACTTCCAATTCTGTATATGCTTTCATTTATAATGTTTTTCTTAAAGAGAACTAATTATCGTTACCAACAACTAAGAACCATCAACCATTCTTGGTTGATAATCTTTAACCACATCTGCTATAGCTTTGATATGTGCTGGAGTTGTACCACAACAACCTCCCACAATATTTATTAAATTCTTATCTAAATATTCTTTTATTTGTCCTGCCATATCCTGCGGACTTTCATCATACTCTCCAAAGGCATTTGGCAATCCTGCATTTGGATGAGCAGAAACACCAAAACTTGTTTTATCTGAAATTGTTTGTAAATAAGGAGTCAATTGTTTTGCTCCCAACGCACAATTCAATCCAACTGTTAAAAGTGGAATATGTGAAACCGAGATCAAAAAAGATTCTGCAGTTTGTCCAGATAAGGTTCTTCCACTCGCATCTGTAATAGTACCACTTACCATCACAGGAATATGAATGTTTCTTTCCTCTTTTATCTCTTCAATAGCAAATAAAGCTGCTTTTGCATTTAAAGTATCAAATACTGTTTCTACTAAAAGAAGATCCACCCCACCATCAATCAATGCTTCCGCCTGCTGTTTATATGCTGTTCTTAATTCTTCAAAAGTAATGGCTCTATACCCAGGGTCATTTACCTCAGGAGACATACTTGCCGTTTTATTGGTTGGTCCCATTGAACCAACAACAAAACGTGGTTTATTTGGTTCTTTTGCTGTAAATTCATCAGCGACTTCTCTTGCAATCTTAGCTGATTGAAAATTCAACTCTGTTACCAGATCTTCCATCTGATAATCGGCCATAGCAATGGTTGTTCCGGAAAAAGTGTTGGTTTCAATAATATCTGCCCCAGCTGCTAAATATTTTCTATGGATCTCTTTAATCACTTCTGGTTGGGTTATTGAAAGCAGATCATTATTCCCTTTTACAGAGACTTTAAAATCCTTAAATCGATCACCACGATAATCCTCTTCTGTAAAATTATATTGTTGGATCATGGTACCCATGGCTCCATCTAAGATCAAAATCTTTTCTTTTATTATTTCTTCAATTTTATTTTTCATTTTTTAACTCTTCAAATTCTCTTTTACCCCAAAATACACCGTTCCAAAATCTTTCATGGAAAAAATATAAAATCGGTTTTGTAATTAATTCAATTAAAGATATTCCTGTTGCATGCTTTATATTTTTCGTAAAAATATTAGAAAGGATGAAAGTATCTAAAGTTCCTAAAAGTCTCCAAGTTGCTGCCTTTACCAAACTTCGCCTTTTGGTGTCAGCTGTTTTTACACCTGGTAGATCTTCAATTCTTTTACCCCACTTAATTTTAATCCAGGCTCTTTCATGAAAAAAATATACAACCATCTTAGTAATTATTTCAAAACCACCAATAGAAATAGCCTTTATAAAATCTCCTCCAGTTACAAAATAAGCAATAACAGTTGTATCCAAACTACCAATTAAACGCCAGGTTATGGATTTAACTATACTTCTTCGATTGGTTTCACCGTGTGTGTGATGTTTATGTTTTATTTTTAACTGCATTTTATGCTTTTAATGCCTGATCTAGATCATTGATGATATCATCAATATATTCTAATCCAATAGATATTCTCACTAATCCATCTGTTATACTTACTTCTAACCTGTCGTTTTCATCTAACTTACTATGTGTTGTTGATGCCGGATGGGTAACTATAGTACGGGTATCCCCGAGATTTGCCGATAAGGAACACATTTTAATATTATTCAAAAACTTTCTTCCTGCTTCTATTCCTCCTTTTACCTCGAAAGCTACAATATTTCCACCTAATTTCATTTGCTTTTTTGCTACTTCATACTGTGGATGAGATTTTAAAAATGGATATCTCACCCAATTTACATTGGAATGATTTTCTAAAAATTTAGCTACTTGATTAGCGTTATCACAGTGTTTTTCAACTCTTACCGCCAGAGTTTCTAAACTTTTTGATAAAACCCAGGCATTAAATGGCGACATTGCCGGACCTGTATTTCGAGAAAATAAATATATTTCACGTATCAAATCTGTTCTGCCAACTGCTACTCCACCTAAAACCCTTCCTTGACCATCAATTAGCTTTGTTGCCGAATGCACAACAATATCTGCACCAAATTCTATAGGTCGTTGCAAATATGGTGTTGCAAAACAATTATCAATCACCAAAAGTATATTGTGCTTTTTTGCAATTTGTCCAAGCTGTTTCAAATCCAAAATATCTACTCCTGGATTTGTAGGAGTTTCCGCATATAATATCTTTGTATCTGGTTTAATCAGGCTATCAATTTTATCTACCTCATCTACTTTAAAATAGGAAGTTTCAATATTCCATTTTGGAAGATATTTTGTAAATAAAGTATGGGTAGAGCCAAAAACAGATCTGCACGAAACCACATGATCTCCACTACTTAACAAAGCACCAAAGGTTGAGAAAATTGCAGCCATTCCGGTTGCAAAAGCATAACCACTTTCTGCACCTTCCATCTGCACAATTTTTTCTACAAACTCAGTGGTATTTGGATTTGAGAATCTACTATAAATATTTTTCTCTTTTTCTTCGGCAAAAGAAGCTCTCATATCTTCCGCATCATCAAAAACAAAACTTGAAGTTATGTATAAAGGAACTGAGTGTTCACTAAATTGCGATCGTTCACTCTGTGTTCTTATTGCTTCCGTTTCAAAATGCTTTTTTATATTCATTTATTTACTTCTAAATCATTGATTTCCTAAGAATTTAAGATTTTCACTTTCGTAGGAATAACATATGTACAATTAAATAGCTTTTTCTGCCAATCGCAATATATCTCCAAAAACACCTCTTGCCGTTACTTTTGCTCCTGCTCCTGCTCCCTGAATTACAATTGGTCTGTCTCCATACGACTCTGTATAAATTTCAAAAATAGAATCTGATCCTTTTAGCTGCCCTAAGGAACTGTTTTTTGAAATGGAAACTAATTTCACTTCTAAGTCACCTTTATCCTGTTGCAAATCTCCTGACAATTCACCCACGTAACGTAAAACATTTCCAGATTCCTGATTTTGCTTCACTTTCTTGTAAACTGAATTCAAATCCTGCATATTAGCCAAAAAATCTTCCTTGCTTCCTTCTCTCAGATGTTCCGGAATTAAATTGTGAATTTTAATATCGTCAAACTCATTTTTAAGATCTAGTTCTCTTGCCAAAATTAACAATTTTCTACCAACATCATTTCCACTAAGATCTTCTCTTGGGTCTGGTTCAGTAAAACCTTGTTGAACGGCTTCATTTAAAATATCTGCAAAAGGCTTATCCTCAACAGAGAAATTATTAAACAAATAGCTTAAACTACCTGAAAATACTCCTTTTATTTTTGTGATATTTTCACCCGAATTATGTAATAGATTAATAGTATCAATTAATGGTAATCCTGCACCAACATTAGTTTCATACAAATAACTCTTATCATTTCTCTTTAAAGATTCACGAAGTTCCTTATAAAATTCAAATGATTTTGTATTTGCAATTTTATTTGAAGAAACCAGATCAAAACCATTTTCAACTAGTGGAATATAATTTTGAATAAAATCACCTGATGCAGTATTATCTACGGCGATCAGGTTTTCAAAATGGTTATCTCGTGCAAACTGTATGATATCATTTATGGTATAGTTTTCCTTACCTGATTTATCTAGTTCTTCCTCCCAATTTTCGCCAATTCCTCCTTTTTGTAAAAGCACTTTTTTAGAACCTGCAACTGCAAATATATTGAGCTTTATATTCTTTCTTTTTTCTATATCATCAGCACTTTTTAAAATCTGTTGGATCATGGTACCCCCTACCAATCCTTTGCCAAAAACAGCAATATTGATTTTGGTGGATACGCCAAAAATATGTCCGTGAATTACATTAATTGCCTTATTAATATCTTTATTTTTAAGTACTAATGAAATATTATCGCCTGTAACCGTATTATTAATCAATACAGGAGAAATACCATTTTTCATCAAGGCATTATAGGCAAAATGAAAATTATCCAGACTTTGACCAATCACAGAAACAATACCCAAATTATTTTTCACTTGAATATTATTGACATCATGCGTTTCAAACTCCTTGCTAAACTCTTTTTCAAGTGCCAGTTTTGCCTTTTTTGCATCAACTGAATTAACAATAAAACCAATTCCTCTTTCTGATGATCCTTGAGAAATAATACTAACACTAATATCACTTTGTGCTAAAGCAGAAAATATTCTAGCATCAACACCTGCTTTACCAAGTAAGCCACGACCTGCCAAGCTGATTAAAGAAACATTCTCTTGCACGGTAACCGATCGTATTCCTTTGCTTTTTGATTCAGCTTTTATCAAAGTTCCTTTATTATCTGTATCAAAAGTATTCAACAATCGTAATGGAATATTCTTTTCAACCAAAGGAATAATTGTTTTTGCATGCAAAATATTTGCTCCAAAATTTGCTAGTTCGTTTGCTTCCTGAAAAGTTAATTCCTCTATTTTTTTTGCATCTGAAACCAAATCCGGATTAGCGGTAAAAATTCCATCAACATGGGTATAGTTCTCCAACTCTTCAGCATCTAAATAATTAGCGATTAATGATGCTGAATAATTAGATCCGTTTCTCCCTAAAGTAGTGGTTTCTCCATCAAGGTTAGAAGCAATAAATCCAGTAATAATATTTACTTTCTCTTTATTCTTCTTAAAGTATTTAATCACATTTTCTTTGGATATTTCCTGTATGGGAATTGCTTTACCAAAGGTGTCATCTGTTTTTATCAAATTCCGACTATCAACAAAATTTGCATTGACACCCTCTTTTTGCAACAAATTTTCCAACATTTTAACCGCCATTAATTCACCTTGTGCTAAAACCCTATCTTTTATTTTTGTACTATAATCGCCCAATAAATGAACCCCTTCAAATACTTTTTCTAATAAAGAAAACTCATGACTAAAGTCAAATTTTTCATCTGGTACTAGTTGGTATTTTTTAAATTTTTTAAACTTTTCTTTATAACCGTTACCGGATTTCGCATCTTCTAAAATTTCCAACAGATCATCGGTTGTATTCCCCCTTGCAGAAGCTACAATAGCAATTTTTTCTCCACTTTTAATCTTTAAAGAGATTACTTTTACTACTTTTTCAATACCCTTACCATTTGCAAGTGACGTACCTCCAAACTTGACGATCTTGATCTTTTTTTGTTGAGGTAACTTTGCTTTTGGATATTTAAAAACACCACTTAAAAATACAGATAACTGATTATATTCAATTAAGAAAGCATCATGACCATGAATAGATTTGATCTCATTATATGTGTTTTCAACACCTGCTTTTTCTAATTGTTTTTGCGTTTCTTTAATCTCTTGAGGCACAAAAAAGAAATCAGAATCAACTCCAATTTGATGTACTTTTGATTTAATTTGATTTGCCAATTCAGGAAAAGAAGACCTGTTACGTGTAACATCTACGGTACTCAACAAATGATTCAACATTTTATATGCCTGCAAGGTAAATCTGTTTTCAAGTTGTTTTCCATGATATAACAACCAGCTTTCTGTATTAAAATTTCCTTGCTCTTTATTTTTTGTCCGATTGAATTTTTCTTTAAAAGAATCTGCAGTTCTATAAAACAGCATCGCCATCATTCGTGCATCATGAACAGGCTGACTTGAATTGGATAAAATTTGTAGTTGCGTTTTATTATGAGCCAAAATCCAATCAGAAGCTTTCCAATCGGAAGCAACAGGAATTAAATTCTCAATCAGATCAGGAAATAAAAATGCCATTTCCCAAGCAATTCCGCCACCGAGCGAACCTCCAACAGCAGCATATAAAGATTTAATATGCAATTGATTTAATACCTCACCAAATAATTTTGCAATATCGCGGGCATTAAAATCCTCATAATTATCAATTAGATTCTCCTTAATTTCATCATATCCATTTCCAGGAACATTGATCGATATAATTGTATAATTGTTAGTATCAATAACCTTTCCTGCACCGATCAGATCTTTCCACCAGCCATGCTTTCCTGCAACGTTTGAATTTCCGGTTAAAGCATGATTTACCAATACTATTGGAGATGTATGTAAATCCTGACCAAACAACTGAAAAGACAATTCAAACTCAGGATAAAAATACCCTGTTTCTGTAGTGAAATTTTCAACTTTAGTATATAATAATTCTTGTATCACAAGTTTAATTTTTTAAAATCTGTAAAGTAATTGTTATGGAAAGGAGATGAAAATAGCGATATATTTTCATAGGTTATCTACCCGGTTACGGTAGAATTTAGCACCTTCTTTATGTAAATTAAAGGGTTGCTAAGGCTTCAAAGGGTCTATCCCTCCACCTTTCTTGATAACAATTAATTAAGTTTATGAACTTTGATGCAAAATAAAGCATTAATTTACATTTCTACAACAATTAACATCCCAATTTAACAATACTTTACAGATTGTAGTTATAATTTCCTAATTATTAAATTAAATCGAA
>JADGEA010000132.1 GCA_016744615.1 Flavobacteriaceae bacterium | reverse complement strand
GTAAAAACATCCACATTTGTAATAGAAGGATTTACTACAGTTGATTTCACCTGATAATTGGATAAAAGAGCTATTTTTTCCTTGATCTTTTGTGCTTCCTCAAATTCAGATGCTGCTGCAAATGAATACATCAGATCATTGAATTTATGTAGTGAGGTCTTAAAATTTCCTTTTATGATATTTCTAACTTCCTGAATATACTCCAGATATTCTTCTTCCGACTGCAGTCCTTCACAAGCTCCTTTACAATTTTTGATATGATATTCTAAACATATCTTATATTTCTTATTTTCAATATTTTGCTTATTCAAATTATAAGTACAGGTTCGTAAAGGATACAATTCTTTTATTAGTGACAATAGTGCTCTAACTGCTCTTACAGAAGTGTAAGGTCCATAATACTCCGAGCCGTCTTTATAAATATTCCGAGTCAGAAAAACTCTGGGAAAAGCTTCTTTTTTGATACATAACCATGGATAGGTTTTATCATCTTTTAATAAAACATTATACCTAGGTTGGTATTTTTTAATCAGATTATTTTCTAAAAGTAAAGCATCCGTTTCCGTTTCTACAACAATATGTTTGATGTTTGCAATTTTCTTGACCAATACTCTGGTTTTACCATTTTCATGATTTTTTGTAAAATATGAAGCAACTCTTTTTCTTAAATTCTTAGCTTTACCTACATACAATATTTTATCTTCCTT
This sequence comes from Flavobacteriaceae bacterium, assembly GCA_016744615.1. Lineage (GTDB taxonomy): Bacteria > Bacteroidota > Bacteroidia > Flavobacteriales > Flavobacteriaceae > Lutimonas. Next base: position 11,709 of record JADGEA010000132.1, on the reverse strand, counting down.
ATCAAAATACTGATATACTCCAGGTGAATTTGGCAAAGTTTTTATTTGTACTTCTAAATTCAAAATTCAGCCTTTTCTATAAAAAGATCATCCAATAATTGTTCTTCCGTTTCATCAATAACTTCCCATCCTAAAATTGCAGACAATTGATAGATTTTTGACAATTCAATGATCAGTCTTTTTTTTGCATTTTTCTTTAATTCACTTACTTCAGCTGTTTGCTTTATCTTTTCAATACTTTTTTTATTGATATTATTCAACTCTTCTTTACTAAAAGAGTTAAACGAACTTTGCTGTATATCAAAATACTTGATATCGGGTATTATCACAATCTCTTCTTTTGGTATGCTTTTTATTTTAATTTTTTTATGAATGGAATCGATCTCAACTTTCATTTTTTCAAGATCAAACAATACCTGAACTTTAGCATTTACCGTAACAATAGCACTTTTATTGAATTCAAAAGTATCGTAAAAGTATTTTTTTTCATTCTTATAACTATACACTTCTGAAAAAACTCCTTCGGTTACAACCAATTTACTAATGTTATTGATACTTTGGATTACAATTTGAATATCTTCATTAGTTTCAGCTTTTCTTTCACTTTTATACATCCATTTTGCAATAAAAAAGCCGATTAAACAAACTAAAATATAAATGCCAATCTTTTTCATAAAAATTAGGTTAACAGGGGATTATAGAAATACAATTTCAACTTATAAACTAATGATTTTGTATTTTTGCCCTTCAAAATTTAGCATAAAAATACATTTTTTAAAATAAGATTTTATGAAATACTGGAAAAAACTTACACACGAGGAACTACAAGAACGAATTGAGAATGCACTTCGTGAAAATGTTGATTTCAATAAAGATACATCTCTAGGATATCCCGCATCAAAATTGGACAGCAAAGTTTTTTATAGTGATGCTCCATTTTTAAAAGATGCTCCCACTTTAAAAACCTATGTAGCAAACCCAAATCATATTGGTTGTCATACTGTTGGTTCTTCTGAAAAAGCTTTTAAAGGAACTCAGGAAATTGAACGTGAAGTATTAAAGGTTTTAGCGGTGGATATTTTTAAATTAAAATCTGAAGAATTTGACGGATATATTGCTCCCGGTGGTACGGAAGCTAATATTCAGGCAATGTGGGTTTTTAGAAATTATTTCAAGAATAAATTTGATGCTAAAAATAGTGAAATTGCCATTTTAGCATCTGAAGATACACACTACTCCATCCCAAAAGGATCCAACATATTAAATATTGACCTTTTATCAATACCTGTTTTGTTTGAAAATAGAAAAATTGATGAAAGTAGCTTAGAAAGTATTGTAAAAACTGCTGTTAAAAACGGGAAAAAATATTTTATTGTTATTTCAAATCTGGCAACTACCATGTTTGGATCTGTAGATGATCCTGATGTTTATACCAATTTACTGGAAAAACTTGATTTACCATACAAACTTCATATTGATGGTGCTTATGGCGGATTTGTATATCCGTTCAGTAATTTAAAATCAACTATCAACTTTTCTAATCCAAAAATATGTTCCATCACCATTGATGCACATAAAATGTTACAAGCTCCTTATGGAACAGGAGTTTATTTATCCAGAAAAGGTTTGATTGAAAATGTATTAACTAAAGAAGCTGAGTATGTGGAAGGTATGGATCTAACCCTTTGCGGAAGTAGATCTGGCGCAAATGCTATTGCAGTATTTATGATCTTGTTTACTTATGGTCCTTATGGCTGGTACGAAAAAATAAGTATTCTACAAATGCGAACACAATGGTTTTGTAAACAACTAGATCAATTAAATATTAAATATTTTAGAGAAGACAATATGAATATTGTTACTATTCATTCAGAATATATTCCACATGATATCGCTCTAAAATATGATTTGGTTCCTGAACAACACAACGATCAAAACAAATGGTATAAAGTAGTGATCATGGATCATGTTGAAATTGATAATCTAATACAATTGATAAATGCTTTAAAAGAAAGAAAAGGATTGAATTTATAATTCTTTTTCTTCTGTTTTGTGTGGAAATACTTTTTTATTAAAAACAATTAGCACGGCAACACCGGTACTAATTGCTGTGTCAGCAACATTAAAAACCGGATCAAAAAAAGTAAAATGTCTATTTACAAAAAATGAATAATTATTCCCTCCAATTATTGGTAACCAATCTGGGATGGTAAATGACATACTTGGTAGCCAGTCGGGTAACATGGTGTCAACCACTGGGAAATATAGCATATCTACCACTTTACCATGAAAGAGTGAATCATAACCCCCTTCTGGAGGTAAAAATGTTGCAATCTGACGGAAACTGTCATCAAAGAAAATTCCGTAAAAAATAGAGTCGATTATATTACCTAAGGCACCCGCAAAAATAAAAGAAATAGCAACTATGAGTATTTTATGTGAATTGTTTTTTATAGCACCATGCAACCAGTAACCAATTCCTGAAATAGCAACTAATCTAAAGAGAGTGAGGAACAACTTGCCCGATCTGCCTCCAAATTCTTTACCCCAAGCCATACCATTATTTTCTAAAAAATGTATACGAAACCAATCCAGACCAAAAACTTTGATCTCTTCGCTTAACACAAAATGTGTTTTGATATAGATCTTTGAAATTTGATCAATCAGTAAAATTAGGATGATGATAATTGCTGCTTTTTTCAATGGAGATATTAAATTTTTACAATGATAAGAAATTATTAGTTTAAAGCCGATTTTAAATGAATATTTGCCAGTATAGCATTAATAAATAGAACGTTTTTTTTACTTCCAACCATTCTGTAAAAATGATTTTCAGGATCTTTTTTCAAATCCATATTAGAATTAATCTTGCCTAAATTTGATCTTACATCAATACTACAATCTTTAATATCTGCAATTAAAACATTACCTATGTTAATATTAATAGCAACTTCTCCTCTAAATGAATCCATTTTTATTGTTCCTTCTTCCATTTTTAAATGAAGTTTACCACGGAAATTTGTTGAATTAAAATCTCCATTTACAATGGATACGTCAACATTCATATTACGTGGAATCAAAATTTGATAAGAAGAATACATTGGCCGAATATTACTTAACTTAATTACTGCGATATCACTTCCTGTGGTATTTTGATCAATACTTTTGATAAATAACTTATCATTTATTTCCTCAATGCTAATTTTAGATGATGCTACCTCTTCACTTTTTGATATAACTACAATTTGATTGGTTATATTAGTTGTTATTATTTCAACCTGATCAATATAATCAAATTCTACAATGACTCTATTTGCTTTTGAATTAAAAGACTTTTTAATTATTTTTTGAGCAGTTAAATTTTGGACAAAAAGTATCATGATAAAAAATATCCATACCTTTTTTTTCCAAAAAAAGCTATCCTTTTTAATATTGTTGCCTTTTTGCTTCTATACTTAATGTTGCATGAGGAACTAATTTTAATCGCTCCTTTTGTATCAAGCTACCCGTTACACGACATATTCCATACGTTTTGTTTTCAATACGCAATAAAGCATTTTTAAGGTCACGAATAAATTTCTCCTGACGAATTGCTAACTGTACATTTGCTTCTTTAGACATGGTCTCAGACCCTTCTTCAAAAGCTTTGAAGGTAGGTGAAGTATCATCTGTTCCATTATTGCTATCATTTTTAAAAGCACTTTCTATCAATGCCAGATCCCCTTCAGCATGTTTGATCTTTTTCTCAATAATCTCTTTAAACTCCTCTAAATCCTTGTCTGAAAATCTTACTAATTTATCATTCATCTCGTTAAACTTTTTCTAATAATAATTCCGTATTTACATCATCAAATACGATACTGTTTCCATTATTTAATTCTTCTTTTAACACCAACTTTTTTGTTAATGTTTCATTTTTAATATAAGTAGCATTTGATTCTACTGCTTTATCAATAACTCCATCTTTCTTTAAAGTAATTCTAATTTTATCTGTTACTTCCAAACCTTTTTCTTTTCGCAAATTTTGAATTCTATTTACCAATTCACGTGCAATTCCTTCATTCTTTAAGGTTTCATTAATTGAAACGTCTAAAGCTACAGTTAAATTGCCCTGATTGGCAACTAACCACCCTTCAATGTCCTGAGTTGTGATCTCAACCTCGTCCAATAGGATTGTTTCTAAAACACCATTGATATCAATGCTTAATTTACCATTTTTTTCAATACTTTCAATATCCTTTTCTGATAATTTTTGAATCGCCGAACCAACAAATTTCATGTTCTTACCAAATTTTGGTCCCAAAACCTTAAAATTAGGTTTTATGTTCTTTATCAGGATACCAGAAGTGTCATTGATTAGCTCAATTTCTTTTACATTAACTTCTGATGCAATTAAATTAGATACTGCTTCAATATCCTCTTTATCCTGTTGATCCAAAACCGGAATCATTATTCTTTGTAAAGGTTGGCGAACTTTAATCATCTCCTTTTTTCGTAAAGACAATACCATAGAAGATATCGTCTGTGCTTTTTGCATTTTACGTTCTAACGATGCATCTATTAATGATTCATCTGCCTTAGGAAACTCATCCAAATGTACTGAACTAAATTTATTTGCCGAAGTAATATTTGTTAAATCTCTGTACAAATTATCCATAAAAAATGGTGCAATTGGAGATGCCATTTTAGCCACAGTTAACATACAGGTATATAGTGTTTGATATGCAGATATCTTATCTTGCTTATAATCTCCTTTCCAGAATCTTCTTCTACTCAAGCGAACATACCAGTTACTTAAATTCTCAGAAACAAAGTATTGAATTGCCCTTGCAACTTTAGTTGTCTCATAATCATTGTAATACTCTTCTACTTTCTGAATCAATGAATTCAATTCAGATAAAACCCATCTATCAATCTCTGGTCTATCTTCAGTAACAATATCCTTTTCCGAATAATTAAATTCATCAATATTAGCATAAAGGGTAAAGAAAGAATAGGTATTGTATAAAGTACTAAAGAATTTTCTTCGAACTTCTTCAACGCCATTTATATCAAATTTCAAATTATCCCATGGATTTGCATTTACGATCATATACCACCTAGTTGCATCAGGCCCATATTTTTTCATGGTCTTAAACGGATCAATGGTATTGCCCAATCTCTTAGACATTTTTTTTCCTGTTTTATCCAACACCAAACCATTGGAAACCACATTTTTATATGCAATAGTATCAAAACTCATTGTTGCAATAGCATGTAAGGTATAAAACCATCCTCTGGTTTGATCTACTCCCTCTGCAATAAAATCAGCTGGATAAAAACCATTTTGATCAATTTTTTCTTTATGCTCAAAAGGGTAATGCCATTGTGCATAAGGCATTGCTCCTGAATCAAACCAAACATCAATCAAATCAGATTCTCTTTTCATCAGTTTACCAGAAGGAGAAACTAAAATAATTTGGTCAACAATATTTTTATGTAGATCGATCTTATCATAATTCTCCTCACTCATATCACCAACTACAAAATCAGAAAAAATATCTTTTCCCATATATCCTTTAGCAACTGATTTTTGCATTTCAGATTTTAATTCTTCCACAGAACCTATGATAATTTCTTCTAAACCATCTTCTGTTCTCCATATAGGAAGTGGAGTTCCCCAATAACGTGAACGAGATAAATTCCAGTCATTTGCATTTTTTAACCAGTTACCAAATCTACCCTCACCTGTTGATTTGGGTTTCCAGTTGATCGTCTGGTTCAATTCATACATTCTGTCTCTCTTTTCTGTCACTTTGATAAACCATGAATCTAGCGGATAATATAAAATCGGTTTATCTGTTCTCCAGCAATTTGGATAGCTGTGCTTATACTTTTCTACATTAAAAGCTTTATTCTCTTCCTTTAATCTAATGGCAATTTCAACATCTACAGATCTTTCAGGCACAGCACCTTCTTCATAGTATTCATTCTTTACATACTTACCTGCGTATTCACCCATATGTTTGGTGAATTTTCCCTGTAGATCTACCAATGGTACCGGGTTTTTATTATCATCCAAAACTAACATAGGTGGGACTTCCGGTTTTGCTTGTTTGGCTACCATTGCATCATCTGCACCAAAGGTTGGAGCAGTATGTACAATTCCTGTACCGTCTTCAGTTGTAACAAAATCACCGGCAATTACTCTAAATGCATTTTCAGGATTCTGATATGGAAGAGCATTAGGCATTAATTGCTCATAACGTATTTCTAATAAATCTTTTCCTTTACATTCATCTACAACCAAATAAGGAATCTTTTTATCTTCTTTTTGATAAGCGTTTAATTCCTCTTCCGTTTCAACAAGATTGAATTTTTTACCAAACTGATAATTCACAAGAGCCTTGGCCAAAATTACATTGATTGGTTCAAATGTGTATTGATTAAAGGTTTTTATAACTACATAATCAATTTTCTTGCCAACGGTTAAAGCAGTATTGGATGGTAATGTCCATGGTGTAGTGGTCCATGCCAGCAGATATAAATCTTCTTTTATATTTTGTAAAGCATTAGGTAAAGTACTTTTGATTGTTTTAAACTGAGCAACAACAGTAGTGTCTGTAACATCCTGATATGTGCCAGGTTGATTCAATTCATGAGAGCTTAATCCTGTGCCAGCTTTAGGAGAATAAGGCTGAATAGTATAACCTTTGTACAACAACTTTTTATTGTACATTTGTTTTAACAGCCACCAAAGTGTTTCCATATACTTTGGTTTATAAGTGATATACGGATCGTGCATATCTACCCAATGACCCATCTTACGGGTAAGATCTTCCCAAATATCTGTATATCTAAGGACTGCTTTTTTACATGCCTGATTATACTCTTCAACTGTAATTTTAGTTCCTATATCTTCTTTAGTAATACCTAATTCCTTTTCAACACCCAACTCAATAGGAAGTCCATGTGTATCCCAGCCTGCTTTTCGTTGCACCTGAAATCCTTGCAATGTTTTATATCTACAAAAAATATCTTTAATGGCTCTTCCCATTACATGGTGAATTCCCGGTAAGCCATTAGCTGAAGGGGGACCTTCAAAAAATACAAATGGTTTATTTTCACTTCTTGAGCTTATACTTTTTTGAAATATATCATTCTCTTCCCAAAATTTTAGGGTTTCATCTGCTACTTCTGTAAGGTTTAACCCTTTATATTCTCTGAATTTCTGACTCATTTTTCCTTGCGAATTCTATTAAGTTCGCAAAAATACATAATTTCTATCTTTTTTAGCAGTAAACCACAAAAAAAGCATTGGTTAAACAACCAATGCTTTTGTTAAAAAATAATATAAATAAATTCCCTATTTTTATTCTATTACAATTTCATATGTGAGTTAAAACTCCTATGTATTAATAAATTACATCTATTTAATGTAAAATATCCTCTTTTATTTTTTGATTACTACAAATTCTGTTCTACGATTTTGCTGATGTTCAATTTCAGAACATTTTACATTATTTGAACATTTATTTAACAGCTCAGTTTCTCCATATCCTTTTCCTGTAATTCTTTTATAATCTGCACCAATGGACAACAGGTAATTTACAGTTTCACTTGCTCTTTTTCTGGATAACTGCATATTATATCCATCAGGAGCTCTCGAATCTGTGTGAGATCCAACCTGTATCACCATTTTTGGAAATTTATCCATCAATCTAACCACTTTTGCTAAATCGACATAAGAGGTATTTAAAATATTTGCTTTATTTAGCTCAAATCTGATAGGTCTGATATTGAGCATTTCTTTACCATTGGATATAATGAACTCTTTTTCAATCATCCCGAATTTAATATCGTTAATATATCCATTTTCATTACTTGTATTCACGATACTATCTTTATCAAAATATCCTAATTTACCAGTAGTAACTTTGTAAGGTATTCCGCATTTCAGACTAAAATAAAATTTTCCATCTGCAAGTGTTTCCTTCCTTCTCATTTTTTCCCCTTTTGCATCATACAAAGTTGCAAATGCATTTGAAATAGGCATGCCTGTTTTTTTATCAAAAATAGTTCCTTCAATGGTTTGATCACATATTGGAATAACCGTTTTCTGGATAAATGAATAAATGTCATCATCTCCTTTACCTCCCCATCTATTAGATGAAAAGTAACCTTTTTGTTTTTCGTTATCAATAATAAAAGAAATATCATCTCCTTTACTATTCATAGGTTTTCCTAAATTTATTGGTTTAGCAATTGACCCATCAAGTTTGGTCATATAAATATCAAATCCTCCCAATCCTCCTGGGCGATTTGAAGAAAAATACAAAATATTTCCATCTACATAAGGCGTATACTCCTTATACTTTGTATTTACTGTTGAACCTAAATTCTTTGGTGCACCGTAATGTCCTTTATTAACTGAAACTACATATACATCGCTATTTCCCATACCTCCCGGCATATTGGAAACAAAGTATAACTTTGTTCCATCTTTACTTAAATTTGGATGTGCAGTATCATAACTATCGCTATTAAAAGGTAAGGTTACAACATTTTTCCAGTGCCCGTTTTCAGAAACTGTAGCTTTAAAGATCTTTAATCCTCCTGTTTTTAAAGTTCCCTCCATATAATTATTTGAAGTGAAATATACATGCTTTAAATCAGGTGAAAATGCAACCATGGCGTCATGGTATTTTGAATTAACACTTTTTGAAAAGGGTCTTACTTTATTAATTCCCCCTTTTTCATCAACGTTTCCAATATATAAGTCTAAAAATGGTTGATCATTTCCATCCCATTTTTTGTTAGAAATACCTGATTCTCGAGTTGAAGAAAATACAATCCTATCTTCGCCATAAAATGTAGTACCAAAATCACTGTTCTTTGAATTTGCTTTCAAATTTTTAACACTATAACTTGGCGCAGTTAATTGTGCAGAAACAAGACTTGTGATACCAATAAACAATAATAAAAATATTCTATGCACTCGACTCATTTTTAATTCTGAAAAAAGTATATATATTGAACGAAAAATCATAAAAAAATTGTACTTAAAACAAAAAAGCCTTTAAAGATAAAGGCTTTTAATATTTAATTTACATCTTAATGATAACAAATTCTGTCCTTCTGTTCATTGCGTGTTGTGCCTCGGCACAATCAACTCCATCTGAACATTCATTGATTAATTGTGACTCTCCATAACCTTTACCTGTTATTCTACCTGAGTCAATTCCTTTATCAATAATATAACTAACTGTAGATTTTGCTCTTCTGTCTGACAACCAGATATTATAACCTTCAATACCTCTCGAATCGGTGTGAGAACCAGACTCTATAATCATTTCTGGATATCTTGTCATTAGGTCAACTACTTTATCCAACTCACGCTTAGCCTCTTTATTTAGATAAGAAGAGTTTAGCTCAAAATAGATTGGTTCAATATTAACAACATATGTACTTGGTCTTACCTTTACAATTTCTTCTGGGAGTATTTCTGGTAAACCTTCAGGAAGAACTTCTTCTACTGCAACAATATCTCCTCTACCTAATAATATCAATAATTTAGTTTCTTTACCTGATACATCAGATGTCGTTAAAGGCTTACTTTGAGATGTATAACCACTTTTACTACCTTCTAATAAATAATCTGTCTCACAATAAACAGATAAAGAAAAAAGACCATTATTATCAACTTCAACACTTTTTACAACAGTGCCATCCATATCTTTTATGGATACTGTAGCCCCGCTAATGATTTCTGCAGTATTTTTATCTTTAACCAAACCTGTAATAAGTTGTTTGCACTTAAATATAACTGGTTCTTCTTCAACAAATGAATATATATCATCATCTCCTGCACCACCAGCTCTATTTGAAGAAAAATATCCTAAACGTGTTGTTTTATTCAACACAAAAGCAAAGTCATCTGTAATAGAATTTATTGGTTTATTCAACCATATTGGTTCCGGTTGAAATTCAGATAACTGTATGGCATAAATATCTAAACCCCCAAGTCCTCCAGGGCGATCAGATGAATAATACATCACATCACCATCAATAAAAGGAGTAAATTCCTTTGAAGGAGAATTAATTTCAGGACCTAAATTAACAGGGCTACCAAAACCACTTTGATTTATAGAAGCTTTATAAATATCTGTTTTCCCATGAGTTCCAGGCATGTCTGATACAAAATATAGAGTTTTTTCATCCTCGCTTAAAGCAGGATGCCCCACAGAATATTCTACATCATTAAAAGGCATAGGAATGATATTCACCCATTCTCCTTTTTCATTAACAGAAGCTTTAAACATAGCTAAATTACCCCATTTTTTGGAGTCTCTGGCTAGTTTTTCATTGTAGTAATTATTTCGGGTAAAATAAACTGTTTTCAAATCTTTAGTGAAAACCGCATCGGCCTCATGGTATCGTGTATTTACATCTCCTTTTAAAAGTTCAGGATTTGCTAATACACCATCAGGCAAAATATCGGCAATATAAAGTTCCAGATATCGCTGACCATTTTCAAGCCATACATCATTTACCAAAGTTATTCCTTTTTTTGGAGAGGCATAAACATATTTATAATCACCCAAATAGCTTGCACCAAAATCTGAATTTTGGGTATTGATACTTAAATTTTTGATTGAATACTTTCCTGAGCCTTCTGTTTGTGCAAATATTACCCCTATGTATAATAGGAATAAAGTAAAGATATACTTATTCATAAATTCCCCTTTTTTTATGCTTTTTATATGTTCCTAGAAAAATCTAGGCGACTTCAAATTCTTCTTTGAAAAATCAATATCATACAGTAACATTAGTTCATGTGTTGTACCAACATTTAAATCAGCCAAATCTCCTATAGCAAAATCAATGGCATATCCAATTCTAAAGTCAGGGGTAACTCCAATATTAAATAATCCACTTACCGAGCTACCATCTCTGTAACTTGCTCCTAACTCAAATCTGTCATATAGTAAAAAATTTGCATTTACATCATATGACAATGGTGATCCCATCACTCCTCTTAACATTACTGATGGTTTGAACTTTACGTTGCTTGATAAACCAAACACATAACCACTAGTTAAAAAATAATGTGCTTCTTCTGAAGCCTCTGTAAAAACACCTGATGATTTATCAATATCATAGTGTTTTGAACTTAATATGTTTGGTACGGATGCTCCTATATAAAACTTTTCAGTATAATAATAAACACCGGCACCAAAATTAGGATATGTATTGTTAAAGGGCTCTAATAATTCATCATCAGAATCATCTGGTGGAATTAAGTTACCATCCAAATTTTGTAATGAAATTCCTCCTTTTAAACCAAATGCCAGTCTTCCAACATCAGAAGTTTGTATGGTGTACGATAAATCTGCAAAAATATTCTGCTCTTTTATCGGACCAATTTCATCGGCTATGAATGATAGACCCACCCCTACTCTTTTTCCTAATGGCGCATGAACGTCAAAAGTATAAGTTCTTGGAGCACCATCCATATTCAACCATTGCATTCTTCCTAATAGTCCTAAACTTAATGTACCTCTTGAACCTGCATACGCTGGATTTACAACGTTCATATTATACATATATTGTGTATAATGTGGATCTTGTTGCGCAGATACATCTGTAAAGAATACTAAAAAACCAAAAACTAAGAAAATTGTAATTTTTTTCATGTGTTCACTATTATTTATTGTGACAATTATTTTT
>JADGEA010000344.1 GCA_016744615.1 Flavobacteriaceae bacterium | reverse complement strand
AAAAACATATTTCAATTTACTATCAAAAACCATAAAACCAAATGGTTACGTCATTTTTGCGCAATTTAATACTCAAAGCGCTAAGTTTTGCTCTGGACTGCCTGTTTTTCAATACGATAAAGAAATATTAAGAAAGCAATTAGGAGATGATTTTAATTTGATAGAAGCGTTTAATTATACCTATACCATGCCTTCTGGTGATACAAGAGAGTATGTTTATACACTTTTTAAAAAGAAATAAAATGGGAAAACGATTAAAAGAACTAAATCTAGCACTTCAAAATTTCATTAAAGATCAAAAAATATTTTTTGTAGGCACCGCAAGAAGTCAAGGTAGTGTCAACATTTCTCCTAAAGGGATGGATACTTTTAGAATCATAGATTACAAAAAAATAGTTTGGTTAAACCTTACAGGCAGTGGTAATGAAACTGCTGCGCATTTATTAGAAAATGATCGAATGACCATAATGTTTTGTTCTTTTGAAGAAATGCCACTCATTTTAAGGCTTTACGGAAATGCCAAAATTTATCATGAAAAGGATCAGGAATATGCTGATTATAGTTCTCTTTTCGATAAACATATAGGAGCACGACAAATCATTGAAATGGACATCAACTTAGTACAAACTTCTTGTGGTTATGCAGTGCCCTTTATGGATTTTAAAGAAGAACGAACTCAATTAGCCGAATCTGATAACAAAAAAGGCAGAGAGGGTGTTCGAAAATATTGGAAAGACAAGAATACTAATAGTATTGATGGCTTTGATACTATTTAATTCTTATCTTCTAATAAAGGTACAAAACGAAATTCACCAAATTCTTCTTTTTTAAATTCGGTTGCTGAAGTCCGAGTAAAGACAGTCATTATCTGGCTTTCATCACCAACTGGTATTACTAGTTTTCCACCTACTTTTAATTGAGCCAATAAAGGTTTGGGCACAAAAGGTGCGCCTGCAGTAACTACAATTCCATCAAAAGGAGCTTCTTCTTTTAAACCTACATACCCATCACCGAAAATTAGTTTTTTAGCTCGATAGCCTAGTTTTGGTAAGAAAAGCTTGGTCTTTTTAAACAATTCGTTTTGGCGTTCTATAGAATATACTTGCATTCCCATTTCTAATAATACAGCAGTTTGGTATCCACTTCCTGTACCTATTTCCAAAATCTTAGCTCCTTTATCAACAGCTAAAAGTTCCGATTGCCTGGCTACCGTATAGGGTTGCGAAATAGTTTGATCTGCACCAATAGGAAAAGCTTTATCTACATAGGCATGATCAATAAAACCAGAATCCATAAATAAATGACGTGGAATTTTATCGATTGCTTTTAATACCTCTTTATTAGTGATTCCCTTTTTAATAAGGGTTTCTACTAATTTTTTTCTCATTCCTTTATGGGTAAAAGTATCCTGCAAAATCTTCAAATTATTTCTTTCAAAAATAACAAATCAAGGTTCAAAAAACTTGAATTTATAAAAAATAGTTTCAGAATAATTGAATAAAAAAAAGCTGAAAAACTGTTATATTTGCGTAAAATCATACTCGATGTTAAATGCAGGTGTTATAGGTGCTGGCCACTTAGGAAAAATTCATTTAAAACTTTTAAAACAATCAACAAAATATAACTTAGTAGGCTTTCACGACTCCGATCCTGAAGCAGCTAAAAAAATAGCTGAAGAATTCGGTTATCAAAGTTTTGATACCATGGAAGCATTAATTGATGCTTGTGATATGGTTGATGTGGTGACTCCTACCCTTTTTCATTTTGATTGTGCAAAAATGGTATTAGAAGCTGGTAAACATTTGTTTATAGAAAAGCCAATTACAAAAACCGTAAAGGAAGCTGAAGCCATTAGAGAGTTGGCAAAGAAAAATGGGGTTCGTGGACAAGTAGGACAAGTAGAACGATTTAATCCTGCTTTTGTAGCGGTTAACAAGCAAATAGACAATCCTATGTTTATTGAGTCGCATCGTTTGGCAGAATTTAATCCTCGTGGTACGGATGTTTCGGTAGTATTGGATTTAATGATCCACGATATCGATGCCATATTAAGTGTGGTAAAATCAAAAGTAAAGACAGTAACTGCAAATGGTGTTTCGGTAATTAGTCAAACTCCAGATATTGCAAATGCACGAATCGAATTTGAAAATGGTTGTGTAGCCAATCTTACTGCAAGTAGAATCTCAATGAAGAATATGCGTAAATCTAGATTCTTTCAGAAAGACGCTTATATCTCTGTTGATTTTTTAGAGAAAAAATGTGAAGTAGTAAAAATGAAAGATGCTCCCGAAAATCCGGATGATTTTGCTATGGTATTAACCAATGCTGAAGGAGTAAAAAAACAGATATATTTTGAAAATCCAGATGTAGATCCAAACAATGCTATTTTAGATGAATTGGAAACATTTGCAGATGCTATCAATACAAACAGTACACCCGTTGTAACACTTGCTCAGGGTACTGAAGCATTAAGAGTTGCTATGCAAATAATAGAAAATTTTAAAACATTATAGAATACGTTTAATTTAAAAATCACCCTTGCTGTTGAGGGATAAAAAGTTACCCGACTTCTCGGGCAATTAATATGAAAAATATTGCAGTTATAGGAGCAGGAACTATGGGAAATGGTATTGCTCACACCTTTGCTCAATTTGATTATAAAGTACAATTAATTGATGTTTCAGAAAATTCATTAAAAAAAGGGATGGCTACCATTACCAAAAATTTGGATAGAATGGTCGTTAAAGAAAAGATTAGTGAAGATGATAAACAACGTACTCTTAATAATATCACTACCTATACCAGCC
>JADGEA010000131.1 GCA_016744615.1 Flavobacteriaceae bacterium | reverse complement strand
GCGTGTTGCCATAACATCGGAGTGATCACCAAAAATTGATAGTGCGTGAGTAGCAAGAGTTCTGGCTGCTATATGAAAAACTGTTGGCAAAAGTTCACCAGCAATTTTATACATATTAGGAATCATAAGCAATAAACCTTGAGAAGCAGTAAAAGTTGTGGTTAAAGCACCACCTTGCAAACCTCCGTGAACAGCTCCTGCTGCTCCACCTTCACTTTGCATTTCAACAACATTAGGAATTTCACCATATATGTTGGTCATGTTTTTTGCGCTATATGCCTCAGCATGTTCTCCCATAGGAGAAGAAGGTGTAATAGGATAAATAGCACAAACTTCATTTGTTTTGTGTGCAATGAGTGCTACCGCCTCATTTCCATCACAAATAATTTTTTTAGAATTTTTTTCCATTTTTGTTAGTATTTAACATTGAATATTTTAGATTAAAGCCCTTTTTAGAATTTAAAATAATAATAATAAAAGATTACCTCTTAATTTGAGGTCGCAAAAGTACCTGGATTAAATCATTTAAATAATGATATAAATCATTGTGTTTTGTGGAAACCTAAAAAATACATGATTTTATCAACTTGTGTATCTAAGGTTGCATAAAGGCATAAAAAAAACTGCTTCAAAATGAATTGAAGCAGTCTTAAGTTTTTTTTTTACCAAAAATTACTCACCGTGTAACCAAGTTTTTTTAGCCAATAATTGCTCTTCGGTTTCTTCATGATTTTCATCAGGAATACAACAGTCAACTGGACAAACAGATGCACATTGTGGTTCATCGTGAAAACCTTTACATTCAGTACATTTATCAGTTACAATAAAGTAAAACTCATCACTGAGAGCTTCGTTTTCTTCGTTTGCATCTACTTCTTCTCCTGAGCCTGGTAAAGTTACCATTCCGCTGAGTGCTGTTTCATCAGAATAAGACCATTCTTGATCTGGTTCGTAAATAGCATTATTTGGACATTCAGCAACACATGCGTCGCAGTTAATACATTCGTCTGTTATTATAATAGCCATAATTATTATTTTTTAATATTAAATATCGAAGCAAAGTTAAATAAATTTATTTCTAATAAATTGATGTGTTTGAAATTTAGAACGATTCCAGATAACATATTTTGTACTAATTGTAGTAACATTAATTACATTACTGGCTTATGTGATAAAAATCATGTATTGGTATATGAGTCTAGGTTAATTTTGGTGCTGTATTTTTCTAAAACTTAGAAAAAGACTATTTTTATAAAAATTTTAAAAAGTTATAATGACACTAGATAAAACAAAATCTACTTCGAAAAAAAAGGTAGAACGAGTTAATGCAGTTGTGATACGGTTTGTTGGTGATTCGGGTGATGGAATGCAACTTACAGGGACACAATTTACAGATACCTCTGCAATGTTTGGAAATGATGTTTCAACTTTTCCAAATTATCCTTCAGAGATTAGAGCGCCGCAAGGTAGTTTGTACGGAGTTTCAGGGTTT
This sequence comes from Flavobacteriaceae bacterium, assembly GCA_016744615.1. Classification (GTDB taxonomy): domain Bacteria; phylum Bacteroidota; class Bacteroidia; order Flavobacteriales; family Flavobacteriaceae; genus Lutimonas. The sequence goes on along the minus strand of JADGEA010000131.1, from coordinate 11,198 downwards.
CAGGTAAATATAGGTAGTGTTGAAATTAGCACTCCTGGTGATGATCTTGACCTTTTGGTAGCAATGAACCCAGCGGGATTAAAAACGAATTTAGCAGCTGTTAAACCTGGGCATACTATTATTGTAGACACAGATTCATTTACTAAAAAGAATTTGCAAAAAGCTGAATATGAAACTAATCCGTTGGAAGATGGGAGTATGGAAAATTACCGTGTTATTGAAGTTGCAATGACTTCTTTAACAAGAGAGGCTTTAAAAGATTTAGGACTAGATAATAAAAGTATTGTGCGAAGCAAAAATATGTTTGCTTTGGGTATGGTTTACTGGATGTATGGTAGAGATATGAATCATACGTTAGATTTCTTTAATAAGAAGTTTAAATTCAAGCCTATTATTGCTGAAGCAAATTCAAAAGTAATAAAAGCAGGTTATTATTATGCTGAAACTTTGGAGTTGATTCCTAATACTTATTGTATTGCGCCTTCAACTATGCCTAAAGGAACTTATAGGATTGTTAATGGAAATACTGCTACGGCATGGGGTTTTTTAGCTGCTGCTGAAAAATCTGGTTTGGAATTATATTTAGGATCTTATCCAATTACACCCGCAACCGATATCTTGCATGAACTTGTAAAACATAAACATTTTGGTGTAAAAGCATTTCAGGCTGAAGATGAAATTGCAGGTGTTACATCTACTATAGGAGCTGCTTTTGCAGGTGACTTGGCAATAACAACAACTTCAGGACCAGGTCTGGCTTTAAAAGGTGAGGCAATTGGTTTGGCAATGATGACTGAGTTACCTATTGTAGTTGTGAATGTGCAACGAGGTGGACCATCAACAGGTTTGCCAACCAAAACGGAACAATCAGATCTTTTACAGGCAATATATGGCCGTAATGGTGAAAGTCCGGTAATTGTTATTGCAGCAAGTACTCCAGCTGATTGTTTTGATTATGCATTTGAAGCAGCTAGATTGGCAGTTGAGCATATGACTCCTGTTATTTTATTGACAGATGGTTATATAGCAAACGGATCAGAGCCATGGAAAATTAAATCTATTGATGAAATGCCAATGATTACACCAAGAATTATTAATGGTGAATCTGACGATGCAGGTCCGTTTGATAGAGATAACGAAAAATTAGCACGTAACTGGGCAATTCCTGGAACATCTGGACTGGAACATAGAGTAGGAGGTTTAGAAAAAGATCAGCTAACAGGTAATGTTTCTATGCAGCCTTTAAATCATGAGCAAATGATTGATATCAGGGCTGAAAAAGTAAAACGTGTTGCTAATTATATTCCTGAATTAAAACCTGAATTTGCAGAAGAAGGTGATCTGCTCGTTGTTGGATGGGGAGGAACTTATGGAAGTTTACACTCTGCTGTAAGAGAATTAAGTAAAGAAGGAGCAAGTATTGGGCATGTACATTTTAGTTATATAAACCCAATGCCAAAAAATACTGCTGATATATTTGCTAAATATAAAAAAATAATTGTTTGTGAGTTAAATAAAGGTCAGTTGTCATTTATTTTGAAAGGTAAGTACAATCAATACAATTTTTTACAATATAATTTGGTGCAAGGGCTTCCATTTTCAGTGGCTGATCTAAAATCCAAATTTAAAAATCTATTAAAAGATAATTAAAATGGAAGAAATAGCAGTAAAAAAATATACGTTCAAAGATTTTCAAAGTGATCAGGAAGTAAGATGGTGTCCGGGTTGTGATGATTATGTAATTTTAAGATCGATGTTAAAAGCACTTCCAGAAATGGGTGTAAAAAAGGAAGATGTAGTTTTTATCTCAGGTATTGGTTGTTCATCACGTTTTCCATATTATATTGATTCTTATGGAATGCATAGTATTCACGGTAGAGCACCTGCTATTGCCAGTGGAGTAAAACTTGCAAATCCGAATTTAAGTGTTTGGGTAGCAACCGGTGATGGTGACTCTATGGCGATTGGTGGTAATCATTTTATTCACGTGCTAAGAAGAAATATTGATTTGAATATTGTTCTTTTTAATAATGAGATTTATGGTTTGACTAAAGGGCAGTTTTCACCAACCTCATTGATCGGTCAAAAAACAAAATCATCTCCTGATGGAAATACACAACCTCCTTTTCAACCGGGTGAATTAGCTATTGGCGCACGCGCAAGATTTTTTGCGAGAATTGGTGGGAACACACCTAAAGAAATGACACAGCTTTTTATTGATGCAGAGAAGTTCAAAGGAACATCATTGATTGAGGTTTTACAAAATTGTGTAATTTTTAATGATGGTTGCTTTACTCAATACACAGATAAATCTGTAAAAGATGAACAGCAATTACACGTTAAACACGGTGAGCCAATGTTATTTGGTAAAGAAAGGAACAAAGGGCTGGTGTTAGATGTTTTGTCATTAAAAGTGGTTACTATTGGAGAAGATGGTGTTACAAAAGAAGATGTTTTAATTCATGATGCAAAATGTGAAAATGAAATTATGCACCATATGTTGATCAATCTTAGATATCCTTTGGTTACTGGAATTATTAGAGCTGTTGAAGAAAAAACTTTTGAAGAAAGAGAGGCTGAACTTACAGCAGAAGTGAAATCTCGTTCAAGTTTCTCAAAAGTAGATGACTTGTTTTTTTCAGGTGAAACATATGAGGTAAAATAAATATTTAATTTATTTTAAAGGATGATTTTAATCATCCTTTCTTTTTATAAAAAAAAATAGTTTTGCCAATCAAATAAAGGGAATTAATAATGGGTTACGAAGCAATTTTAGTATTTTTATTAGCAGGAGTTTTTCTTATAGTTTTAGCGAATTTTTTATCCAATTTAATTTCACACAAATCAGATAATCCTCAAAAAAGAGAGCCGTACGAATGTGGTATTGAAACTATTGGTTCAACATGGGTTCAGTTTAAAGTTGGATATTACCTTTTTGCTATTTTGTTTTTAATTTTTGATGTAGAGATGATTTTCTTAGTTCCATGGGCAGTTGTTTTTAAAGAAGTTGGAACTGTGGCCTTGGTAGAGGTGATCGTATTTTTATTTATTTTAGGATTAGGATTATTATACGCATACAAAAAAAGAGCATTACGATGGGAGTAGATAAAGCAGATAAGAAAAGATATATAAATCAATGGGAGGGAGAAGGCTTAAAAGAGGTGGTTTCTGATGATTTTCCCGGAAAAATAATTCCAGGTGGAAATGGTGGTAATATTGTAGTTACAACATTAGATTCTGTAATTAATTGGGGTCGATCAAATTCACTATGGCCGTTGTATTTTGGTACAAGTTGTTGTGCAATTGAAATGATGCAAACAGGTGCTCCAAAGCATGATTTTTCACGTTTTGGTTTTGAAGTAGCAAGACCATCGGCAAGACAAGCTGACCTTATTATTATTGCTGGAACCATTGTAAACAAAATGGGGCCAGTTTTAAGAAGACTATATGATCAAATGGCTGAACCTAAGTATGTTATTGCTATGGGTGCCTGTGCGATTTCAGGTGGTCCATTTTATTACAACTCCTATTCCGTAATAAAAGGCGCTGATCATGTGATTCCGGTAGATGTTTATGTACCTGGATGTCCTCCTCGACCCGAAGCACTATTAGAAGGTATGATCATGTTGCAGAAAAAAATAAAAACTGAAAACATGAGTCAAAAGGTCAATCCGATTGATGGTTTTGATGAAGGGAAATAGTTTGTATTTAATCAAAAGATAAAATGAAAAACGAAGATTTACAAAATATCATTAATGATTTCGCGGAAAATATTGAATTTTCTGAAGAAGGATCAGAGTTTTTAAATGTAATTGTTCCAAAAGAAGAATTATACAATGTTTGTAGTCAATTAAAATCTAAGAGAGATCTTGATTTTGATTATGCATTTTGTATTACTGGAATGGATTGGGGTAAAGAACTTGGTGTAATTTATCATTTGGAATCTACTGGATTAAAACACAAAATTGTTGTTAAAGTGATGACTGATGACAGAGAGAATCCGACTTTAGATTCTGTTTGTGACATCTGGAGAACAGCAGAATTTCATGAAATGGAAATATATGACTTCTTTGGTGTAAAATTCACCAATCATCCAGATTTGAGACGACTTTTTCTTACACCCGACTGGGATGGATGGCCTTTGAGAAAAGACTATGTTGATGAAGCTAATATGATTGTTAAATAAATATTATCATGACAGATCAAGAAGTGAAAACTAATATGAAAACGGAAGAGTATTTCGTGAATATGGGGCCTCAACACCCTGCTGCTCATGGTGTGCTACGATTGATATTGACCATTGACGGGGAAATCATTAAAAATGTGGAACCCGATCTAGGTTATATCCACCGTTCCATTGAAAAAATGTGTGAGCGTGATAGTTACCAGCAAGTAGTTCATTTGACGGATAGAATGGATTATTTATCATCACATATCAATAATGAAGCAGTTTGTTTAGCAGTTGAAAAAGGACTCGAATTAGAAGTATCTGACAGGGTAAAAGTAATCAGAACTATTATTTCAGAATTAACTCGTTTGGCTTCACATCAATTATGGTGGGGAGTGATGGGAATGGATCTAGGAGCATTAACTACTTATTTCTATGCTTTTAGAGATCGGGAGTTGATCAACGATATCTTTGAAGAAACCTGTGGAGCAAGATTAACCATGAACTATAATGTTCCAGGCGGTTTGATGTTTGATATTCATCCAAATTTTGTACAACGCACAAAAGATTTTATAACACATTTTAAAACTAAATTACCTGAGTATGACAGATTATTAACAGGTAATGTTATTTTTGAAAAACGAACCAAAGGAGTAGGTATATTAACCAAAGAAGATGCCATCGCTTTTGGTGCAACAGGTCCGGTTGGTAGAGGTTCAGGTTTTGCTTGTGATGTAAGAAAAACAGATCCTTATAGTGCATATGATAGAGTGGATTTTAAAGAAGTACTATATACAGAAGGAGATTCTTATGCACGATACAAAGTAAGAATTGCAGAAATGTGGGAATCAATGTCAATTATAGAACAATTGATTGATAATATCCCAGAAGGAAATATAAAAGAACCTACGAAAGCAGTAATAAAATTACCGAAAGGTGAGTTCTACCAACGTGTGGAAACTGCTAGGGGTGAATTGGGTGTTTATATAAATAGTACTGGAACTAAGAATCCGTATAGAGTAAAATTTCGCTCATCAGGATTTTCTAATTTATCAGTGTTGAACCATATTACTAAAGGGTGTAAAATTGGAGATTTGGTTGCTACCATGGCTTCCTTCGATTTTGTGATTCCTGATATAGATCGTTAATAATAGACAATGAATTTTTTAATGATGAATTTACCGTTAAATATTACAAAAACCGTGCATGACTGGATATTTTCTGTCATGCCAGATACTGCAGCAACCATTACAATATGGGTTGTTGTTGCAGCAGTCTATTTGGCATTATTTGCCGTTGCCGGATTGTATTTAGTGCTGTTAGAGCGAAAAGTAGCAGCATGGTTTCAATTAAGGCTTGGGCCAAACAGAGTTGGTCCTGGTGGAATTTTCCAAACTATGGCAGATGCCTTGAAACTAGTTTCAAAGGAATTGACAAGTAATGATCGGATTGATAAATTTTTATACAATTTAGCTCCGTATTTTGTGATTGTAGCTTCTTTGATTGCTATCGGAGTATTTCCTTTTTCAAAGCAATTTCAGGCATTTGATATTAATATAGGAGTGTTCTTTCTGATATCAGTTTCTTCTATCGGTGTGATAGGAATTTTACTGGGCGGTTGGGCAAGTAATAATAAATATGCTTTAATAGGAGCAATGCGAAGTGGTTTACAAACTATAAGTTATGAATTGTCAGTTGGATTATCCATTTTAACAATGGTTTTATTGACAGGTACCTTGCAATTATCTGAGATTATTGAAGTGCAGCGTACCGGCGGATGGCTTATATTACAAGGTCATGTTCCTGCAATAATTGCATTTATGATCTTTATGATTGCCGGAACAGCAGAAACAAACAGAGCACCATTTGACTTAGTAGAAGCCGAATCAGAATTAGGAGCCGGTTTTCATACAGAGTATTCAGGGATGAAATTTGCCTATTTCTTTTTAGCAGAGTTTATCAATATGTTTATCATTGCATCCATTGCAGTAGTTTTATTTTTTGGAGGTTGGTTATCACCTTTTGGAATTACAGAAGGGATTACCTGGTTTCCTGAATTTTTATGGTTTTTGATAAAAGTATTAATTGTGATCATGACAATGATGTGGTTTAGATGGACTTTCCCAAGATTGAGAGTTGATCAATTATTAACACTTGAGTGGAAATATTTATTACCTATAAATTTGGTCAATCTGGTAATAATGGCAATTGTAGTATGGTTGAATTGGACAATTTAATAAATGAAATAGCAAGATAATGAGTTATTTTTCAGATATATATAACGGAATAAAAACCCTGCTTACCGGGATGAGTGTGACAGGTGGGTATTTTATTCGTGCGCACAAAGGAAGCTTAACACAACAATACCCTGATAATAGAGATACTTTAAAAATGTTCGATCGTTTTAGAGGGGAAGTTGTGATGCCACATAATGAGAATAATGAGCACTATTGCACCGGTTGTCAATCATGTGAAATTGCTTGTCCAAATGGTTCTATTGAAATTGTTTGGGACAGACAAGTAGATCCGGAAACGGGTAAAAAGAAAAAAATGATTGATAAGCATATCTACCATTTATCTATGTGTACTATGTGCGGATTGTGTATTGAAGCTTGCCCTACCGATGCTATTGTTTGGGCACAGAATTATGAAAATTCTGTTTATGACAGAGCACTGTTAACAAAAGTTTTGAACCAACCTGGTTCAAAAGTAAAAGCAGGAATTGAAGATTAGTATTATGGAAACAATTTTATTTTACATTTTAGCCGCCTTGATCGTAGTTTTTGCAATTGCATCCGTTTCAAGTCGTAAAATTTTAAGAGCAGTTATTTTTTTGTTGTTTGTGTTAATTTCTATTGCAGGAATTTACTTTATGATAGATTATAGCTTTTTAGGAGCCGTTCAATTAGCCGTTTATGGAGGTGGAGTTATTGTTTTGATCATTTTCTCTGTTTTGTTGGTACATCACGTTGAATTAGAACTTGAAATAACTCCGTTAAGAAAAAAATTAATGGCTGGAGCTTTAAGCCTTACTGGTCTGGGAATTACACTTTGGGCAATTTACACCTATCCTTTTCAAGCAGCAAGTGCAGACAGAACAATAGAAGTAAAGGATATTGGTATGAAATTACTTAGTTATGGTGACGGTGGTTTTATGTTGCCATTTGAGGTAATTAGTATCTTATTGTTGGCTGTTATGATAGGAGCTATTGTGATAGCTAAAGGAAAAAAATTAAATGAATAAGCTATGATTGAAGGTATAAGTATTTACGAGGTTTTAACCCTATCAAGTGTTTTATTTTTTATTGGGGTTTATGGGTTTTTTACAAGAGAGAACTTAATTGCAATATTGATGTCAATTGAATTGATATTAAATGCGGCAGCAATAAATTTTGTAATCATTAACACATATTTGTATCCTGATTTTTTGCAGGGTGCAATCTTTACAATTTTTATAATTGCTATGGCAGCAGCAGAAACTGCTCTTGCAATAGCCATTATCATCAATTTATATAAACTGGTATCTTCGGTTGAAGTGAAAGATACACAGGTAATGAAATATTAATAGAAGAATAAAAATTTAAATAATATAAGATGGATTTTAGTTATACCATATGGATTCCACTGATTCCCTTAGCTCTTTTCCTTATTTTAGGATTGGGAAGCAAAAAAATACCAGCTTCTATATCCGGATGGATGGGATCACTAGGCCTGGGAGTTTCCTTTGTTTTGTCATATTATACTGCCTATCAATATTTTTTGCATGGTAAAGTAAATGGCGTTTATGAAGCAATTGTTTATAAAACAACCTGGTTAAATTTTACAGAAACACTTCATATAGATATGGGGGTTTTAATTGACCCAATTTCTGTAATGATGCTTGTTGTTGTGTCAACCATATCTTTCATGGTGCATTTGTACAGTAGAGGATATATGAAAGGAGATGATGGTTATACCCGATTTTTTGCATATTTAGGATTGTTTAGTTTTTCTATGCTTGGTTTGGTAATGGCTACAAACCTTTTTCAGATTTATATTTTCTGGGAATTGGTTGGAGCATCGTCCTACTTATTAATTGGATATTACTATACAAAACCTTCTGCGGTTTCCGCAGCAAAAAAAGCATTTATTGTAACTCGTTTTGCTGATTTTGGTTTCTTGATGGGTATTTTGATTATCGGTTATTATACCGGAACATGGGATTTCCTAGAATTGAATAATCCGGAAGGACCTGCAATTATGAATTGGGCTGCTACTTCTTTTATGGGTATGTCAGTAATCACATGGGCATTGATATTGATCTTTATGGGTGGTGCTGGTAAATCTGCCATGCTTCCTTTCCATATCTGGTTACCCGATGCAATGGAAGGGCCAACGCCTGTTTCTGCTTTAATTCATGCTGCAACCATGGTAGTTGCCGGTGTTTATTTAGTGGCACGACTATTTCCAATGTTTTATTTTGTAGACGACGGTTTTGCATTACAGGTAGTTGCTTATGTTGGTGCTATTTCATCACTTTTTGCGGCAGTTATTGCACTAACACAATTCGATATTAAAAGAGTTCTTGCATTTTCAACCATGTCGCAAATTGGTTATATGATGCTGGCATTAGGTGTTTCAAAATATGAAGGTCATGATGGATTAGGTTATATGGCTTCTATGTTCCATTTATTTACACACGCCATGTTCAAAGCATTACTTTTCTTAGGAGCTGGTTCAGTAATTCATGCTATTCATAGCAATGATATGAGAGATATGGGTGGATTAAGAAAATATATGCCTATAACACATATTACCTTTTTAATTGCGGCATTATCTATTTCTGGTTTTCCTCTGTTCGCAGGGTTCTTTAGTAAGGATGAAATTTTAGCTGCAGCTTTTGAAAATAATATGATCATTTATATCAGTAGTGTTTTTGTTGCAGGTTTGACTGCGTTTTACATGTTTAGATTGTATTTCTCTATTTTCTGGGGAAAAGATACGAAGTATGAACATACACCACATGAGTCACCGATGTCAATGAAAGTTCCAATGATATTTTTAGCATTTATGAGTATTGCAGGAGGATATATCCACTTTAGTGAATATATATCTGCAGATCGCATACCTTTTGAAGCGCATTTGAATTATTCACTTGCAGCTATTGCTACTACAGTTGGATTGATTGGAATAGCTTTGGCCTATGTTTTTTATAAGAAAGAAAATGATCTTGCCGATAGATTTTCAAATGCATTTGGTGTATTTTACAAATGGACATACGATAAATTCTATTTTGATGAGGTCTATTTGTTTGTAACTAAAAAAATAGTTTTTGGTATGACCGCTGCCCCAATTGCATGGTTTGATAAAAATGTTGTGGATGCTTCTATGATAGGAATAGGAAATGTAACTGAACGTTTTTCATACAAGATCAAAGGAATGCAGTCCGGTAAGTTCCAAGATTACGCAATGTCATTTATAGGTGGAGGTGTTGTTATCGCCATTGTTATTTTTTATATATGGATAAATTAATTTAAGAGTATGGATATTTTATCACTTTTTGTAGTTGTACCTATAATAACAGTAATTGTTTTAGGTTTTGCGAAAGATTTAAAGCAGTCAAGAGTTATTGCTTTGGTTGGTAGTTTAGTTCAATTCGCCATGTCAATTAATTTGATCTTTGCTTATTTAAAAGAAAGATCAGTTAATACGGATATTATGGTTTTTGTTAGAGACCTAACCTGGTTTGAAACTTTTAATATTCATTATGCCATTGGTGTGGATGCTATATCGGTTGTAATGATTATACTGACTTCTGTAATCGTTTTAGCAGGTGTCTTTATTTCCTGGGCAGTAGATGATCTGCCAAAGGAATTTTTCATTTCATTGATTATTTTATCAACAGGGGTATTCGGATTCTTTATTTCAATTGATCTGTTTACCATGTTTATATTTTACGAAATTGCGGTAATACCAATGTATTTATTGATTGGAATTTGGGGTTCTGGTCCAAAAGAGTTTTCAGCAATGAAATTAACTTTGATGTTAATGGGTGCTTCAGCTGTACTTTCTGTTGGGATTTTTGGAATCTATTTTAATTCCAATGCTGGTGGAGGTCCGCTAACTTTTAATATTCTGGAAATTGCTCAGGTAAATATTCCCGTTGCAGCTCAAAATTTGTTTTATCCTATGACATTTATAGGTTTTGCAGTTTTAGGAGCCTTGTTTCCTTTTCATACCTGGTCACCTTCGGGTCACGCATCTGCACCAACGGCAGTTTCTATGCTTCATGCAGGAGTTTTAATGAAACTTGGGGGATATGGTGTGTTTAGAATTGCCATGTATTTATTACCTGAAGGAGCAATCAACTGGGCAGATTTCTTTTTAGTTCTTGCAGCAGCAGGAGTTGTTTATGGTGCGATGGGAGCTATCATGCAAAAAGATTTAAAATATATCAATGCTTATGCATCGGTAAGCCATTTAGGTTTGGTTTTATTTGCTTTATTAATGTTTAATAAAACAGCCTGGACTGGAGCAATTATTCAATCCTTATCACATGGTTTACTAACGGCTATGTTCTTTGCTTTGATAGGTATGGTATATGGCAGAACACATACTCGTGATATCTCTAAACTTGGGGGTATTATGAAAATACTACCTTTTATAGGCGCAGTTTATGTAATCACCGGTTTGGCTTATTTAGGTTTACCTGGATTTAGTGGTTTTGTTGCTGAGATGAATATTTTTGTTGGTGCTTTCCAACATGATGATACTTTCCATAGAATATTAACAATTTTGGCAGTTTCATCCATCGTAGTTACTGCAGTTTACATCTTGAGAATGGTAGGTAAAATTATGATGGGACCATTGAGTAATGAAGAATATAAAGATTTACCAAAGGCAACTTGGTATGAAAAAACAGGTTTGGTTATCTTGATGATTCCTGTTGTAATAATTGGAGTAATGCCTTTTGGCTTAGGTGAAATGTTAAAAGAAAGTATTCAACCTTTTTTAGAAAGATTACTTTAAAACTTAAATAGAAATGAACTAC
>JADGEA010000343.1 GCA_016744615.1 Flavobacteriaceae bacterium | reverse complement strand
TTGTAATCGATTTCATTTTGTTATATTATTTATTTACATTAAAAATTTACCACTGATGGATGTGTTGTTTTGAACCTTATGCATCACATCAGCAAATAAGGGGGCGCAAGATACAACTTTTATTTTAGAGCAAGCTTCTTTTAAAGGAATAGTGTCAGTAACAATAAGTTCCTCTAATGCAGAGTTTTTGATCCGGTTATATGCATCACCCGAAAGTATAGCATGAGTTGTTACTGCACGTACACTTACAGCTCCTTTTTCCATCATTAAATCTGCTGCTTTTGTTAGTGTTCCGGCTGTATCTACCATGTCATCAACAATGATCACATTTCTACCTTTTACGTTGCCAATTAACTCCATACTAGAAATCACATTGGCTTTTTTACGTTCCTTATAACATACAACTACTTCACTTTGTAAAAATTTAGAATATGCATAAGCTCTTTTTGAACCTCCCATATCGGGTGAAGCAATAGTAATGTTATCCAGTTTTAAGTTTTCAATATGAGGTAAAAGTATAGTAGAAGCATATAAATGATCTACTGGAATTTCAAAAAACCCTTGAATTTGATCAGCATGAAGATCCATTGTTATAACACGTGTTGCTCCGGCAGCCTGTAATATTTTAGCAACCATTTTTGCAGCAATTGGAACACGTGGTTTGTCTTTTCTATCTTGACGAGCCCATCCAAAATATGGCATAACTGCCGTGATATGTCTGGCAGATGCTCTTTTTGCAGCATCGATCATCAATAATAATTCCATTAAATTTTCTGATGGAGGATTTGTTGAACCAATTAAGAAAATTCTTCTTCCTCGGATAGATTCTTCAAAAGAAACCTGAAATTCACCATCGCTAAAGCTATTCTTTTTAACTTTTCCTATTGCAATACCGTATTCGTTAGAGATTTTTTTTGCTAATTCTTTACTTTGTGAACATGCAAATATTTTTGCTTCCATACTGTTTGAATCCATTTTAGGTAGTTGTGTTTTAGAGTGTTGTTAGTTTATTGAAATTTGAGATGCAAAATTAATTATTTTATTTAAATTGAAATCTAAATTTCGATAAAATTTTGTTATAAAAACGGAAACTATGTTGTGCCTAAAATAAAAAAGCTGAGATGTAAATCTCAGCTTTTCCTTGTACCTTGGAAGGGAATCGAACCCTCACTATCTTGCAATCATTGGATTTAGAAACTGACGATGCATATTGTACGTCATACATTTAAGAATATTTCTAGCAATAAAATTCCTATTCAAACATTGCATTCTCTTAATTGAGAATACTATGTTTATTTTACTCAACTCCAATCAATTTTTCTTGAAGCATACATTACACTTCCAAGAATTAAAAATAAACCTATACTACCAACTAATAGGGCATAATTTTCTAATTGAATAATGACATATATAAAAGTGTATAGCGAAGCTAAAGAAACCAATATTAAAAGCGGAAATTTTATATTTTTTAAAATTGATTTTGAGTATAACGTTATTAAACTGATGACAGAAATACTTGCTATTAAATATGCTTTTAAAAAGTTACTGTGTTCAGAAATTGAAATCAGTAATGTGTAAAACATGGTTAAGGATAGTCCGATCATTAAATATTGAAAAGGATGAATATCTATTTTACTCAAATTTTGAATTAAAAAGAAAATTAAAAATGTTAAAAAAATCACCAAATAGCCATATTTAGCTGTACGCTCACTTTGTTGGTATTGGTCAACAGGAATCATAAAATTAACTCCAAAAGCAAATTCATTTAGGTTTGGAAGTTTATTGAAGAATTGTTGTGAAAACGGACGATTGATTTGTAAAACTTTCCATTTGGCATCAAAACCTTCTGTTGTTTCAACTTTGTCGAACGGTAAGAAGTTGCCAATAAAGCTTTTGTGAGTCCAATTTGATTTAATATTTAGAGTTGTTTCTTTTCCTATAGGAATAATTTTGATGCTTTCACTACCATTAACGTTGATGTTTAGTTTAAAACTAGATTTATTTTTTTTTTGAATATCATTTTCAGAAATAAAATTACTTTCAAGTATATGTAACGCTGTTTTAGTGTTAAATTTATTTTCGTTACTTTCATATTTGGGTATAAAAGAATATTCATTTTTATTTATTTTAATTTTAATTTCATTATTTATTCCTTTTAAATTGGAAGTTTTAATAATAATTTTTGCTTTATCCCAAATAACATCTTCATCCTTTATATCTATAATGCTAAAATCTGGTTTAGTAAAAGAACCTTTAATATTCATTAGGGTTTTATAAACAGCGGTTTTGTAAATTCCACGATGTTTTTCTTCAGGATTTACAGTAGTATTTGTATTTAATTTTTGAGGAAAGAAATATGCATGCTTTATAAACTCTTCGGCTGTGGTGTATTCATTTTTTTTACCTTTATTATGTGTTGTTTTGAGATATGTTTTGTAAGGTATTTTTAAAATGGGACCATATAGTAAAACTTCTTTTCCCCATTTGTCATTTATTTCAGAGATGACAGATTCTTGCCTTTCAGATCGTTCAGTAATTAAAGATTTGATATATTTTAAAGGAATCATTAGTATTAATATTAAAAATCCCATCATAAGCATTCTTACTGTTATTGATGTTTTTACCCATTTTGAAAATTTGTTTTCTGATTTTTGTTCCATAGTTCATAAAGTAAAAGTACTTTGAAATACAAAGTACTTGATTAAAAAAATATTTATTGTTTGTTAATTAATTTTTCAAGAGCGTTGATATGTTTTTTGAATTCCATTTTCCCCAATTTGGTAACGCTGTATTTTGTATTTGGTTTTTTTTCGATAAATTGTTTTTCAATGGAGATGTATGCTTCTTTTTCAAGTGA
>JADGEA010000342.1 GCA_016744615.1 Flavobacteriaceae bacterium | reverse complement strand
TCAATACGCAAACCCTTTTAATGAAGCATGTGAATATATTGCTATTTGTACTCCCTCATTTTCTGTGGGACTGGCAAACAGAGAAGAGTAATTTATAAAATTATTTTAATCAGAATTTAAAATCATACTAACCATCATTTATTATTTCTTATCACGTATCTTACCGTATTAAAATACTCCAGAACAGGTTGTTTTATACTGTCTGTTATTTCTTTTTTTCTAGATTTTGAGATTGGCTTATTTGAATAATTTTCAAAACTCGTGTGTTTAGGATCAACTACAGATACAGAAGTTATGATACTATCAACTAAAATAGTAGCAGTTTGATCATCGTACATATAAACCTCTGGATTGCTTAAGGTTGTATCCAGTAAATTCCTTCCAAAAGCATTGTAATGATATGGTTTATTTAATATTCCCATTATAGTTGGGCCAACATCAACTTGAGCTGCTAATGTTGAGATTCGATTTGGTTTTAGGTGTTTTGGACTATAGAAAAAAAGTGGTGTTTGTCTTTTGTCGAGTAAATAATCCTGCCAGGCTTTAGGAAAAAATGGTACTCTTTTGGTTCTGGCTCCATGGTCTCCAATAATTACAAATAGAGTGTTATCAAAATAATCTTTCTTTCTTGCTGCTTCAATAAAACTATGAATGCTATAATCCATGTACCGTAGTCCATTTAGCTGTTCTATATTGTCAAATCCATATTTATACAAAGTATCATTTGGCAAATCTTTTAATTGAAATTCATCATTGATATCCTCCTCTGGAATTGTGTATGGCTTGTGATTGCTTGCTAGTTGAATAACAGCAACGAAAGGTTCTTTGTTCTTACTCAATATCTCATTGGTTTCTAAAAGCAGAGGCCTATCTGCTATACCCCAAACATCTGATCTTGGTGATTCAAAATCCAATTCTTCATAAGTTTTTAATCCGGGTAAATTTGCATTTAAAAAGCCTCGTACATTTGCCCAGCTTAAACTACCACCAATAAAATAGTATTTTTGGTAATCTTTAAGATCATTAAAGACAATATGTTGCTCAACCAATTCTGGTTTACGGCTAGCAGTAGTTTGATCTTCAAAGTCAGGAATTCCTGTCAAAATAGCAAAAACTCCTTTAGCGGTTGTCCCGGAATGCGTAAAACATTGATCAAATAGCACACCATCTGGGACTAGCTTATCAAAATACTTTGTAGTTTCTATAGGAGTTTTAAATGAACTACTCAAATGCGCTGAAAATGATTCAGCAATAATAACAACTACATTGAGATTCTTTACAGGTCTATTTGGTAATGAATCTATAAAGCGAGAAAAATTAAGATTCTCTTTATCCTTGTTTTTAACTCCCAGATAATCTGCTATCCAATTATATCCCTTTTTAACATGATCTATATTATAATCAGCTTCAGAGTTTTTCTTTGAGTTTAGTAATGTTTCAAAAGGGTTCAGGGCTATTTTTGCCATAAAAAGATTGCGTCCTTCATAAACTTTGCTCCATCTAAGTGGATACTGTCCAATTTCACCAAAGACGAGAAGTGCTAAGAATAAAGACATAAAAATAAAACCGATAACTCTTTTCTTTTTAGTAGGTTTTGAAGCAGTTTTTATAACTTTAGATCTAAGACTAAACCGTATTAGGAAATAGAAAATAGTTATAATTACTATGACCATTAACAATAGTTTTAATATAGGATAACTTGCCCAAACCATTCCTTGAGCTTCCTTTGTATCTTCCATTAAGGAAAATAAAAACATATTGAGGCGCTGTCCTAAATAATCAAAGTAATAAAAATCAATTGTGAACAATAACACTTCCAATATGGCAATAAAAACAAAAAGAAATGTCCATCCTTTTTGTGCTTTTTCAGAATAGGCAGGTGATAGTATTTTAAATGAAGATAATAATAAAAGAATAAGTAAAGGAATTGCAATCCATCTCAGGTCAAATCGTAAACCTAAAAGAAATGTAGAAGCTATATCTTGTTGGGGAGCTATTGCAAAACTGTTGAAAAGTATTATTCTATATATAAAAAAAAGGAAGGTAAAAACCAGCAGCAATCTTATTATTTGTTTTGTAAGCATAACATAATTTAATATTTGTAAAAATAGGTATAAATTTTATTTTACAGCAATCATAAATCGTATTGTCTTTAAAAGTCAATAAATCTAGATGTATAAAATAAATTTAAAAAATATTGGCTCAAAGATTTAAAGCTATATTTTTAAGTCAATAAAAATCAAATATTCAATTAAAACGGAAAAGATTTCTTTAGATCTTCTAAATTTATGTCTATTTCATAATCTTCATAAACGTTAAGAATACTGTCTAAACTAGTAAATTCACTAAAAATAAATGGAAATTTATCTTTTCTCCCAACGGAAGCAAAATAATCAAGAAATTTAAAATTATCATCTCCAATAGGTTTAGAAAACTGGGTCCAAACAGAAGGAATATGATAGGCATCTGAGATAATGATTCCATGTAATGAACTGGAAATTATTTTTTCACATTGCAGCATCTCATCAATAACCTTAAGGGGTTTTTTGTTTTGAATGTCAATTATTTTTATATCTAAATTATCAGCAAATTTCTTTAATTCTATATTATTTTTATCCAGAAAATGAGGAATAATTCCAAGTTTGTATTTTATTTTTTGATTTGCAATTGGGTAGACCTCAGGCAGTAATAAAGCTGGATCACCATAAATTTCAGGGCATGCAATACCTTGGTCAAGTAATTTTTTTCTAGTTAACGGACCTCTTACTGCTAAAACTCTTTTTGGAATTTCTTTACAAACAGAACTTTCAGAAATGAAACCACTACCCCAAATTATTGAATTTTTTGTACATCTTTGAAGAATAGAA
>JADGEA010000341.1 GCA_016744615.1 Flavobacteriaceae bacterium | reverse complement strand
GGCATAATCTACTCCATTTTTCTCACAAGCTTTTTCGATAGAGATTCCTCCTCCACAACAAAAATCAATTCCATGTTTTTTAAACACATTGGATGCTTTTATGTTTTCAGATACAACTTCTGCTACTGTTTTGTTTTCGTTAATTATCATAGTAATATATATTTGAAATGCAAATATACGTATAAAAGACTATTTTGTCTTTTATACGTATATTTTTTTAATAAAAGCTTATATAGAATATAAACAAATTGTAATTAATATTTAAGAATTTATAAAAAAGGACTAAATTATACTTAATTTTATATCATCTATTATCCATCCAAATTATGAATAAGACACTTTCCTTATTATTTTTATTTTTAAGTTTTTCATTTACAACCTCTGCTCAAACTACTAAGATTGATAGTTTAATAATTGAATATCAAAATCAAACGATTGATACATTAAGGATTAAAGCCTTAGTTAATATTTGCAATTATTATTATTTCAGAAAGCCAGAAAAAGGTTTTATTTATGCAGATACTCTTGCAGAATTAGGGGAAAAAACTGGTCAAAAAAAATATATTAGTATTGGTTACAAATTTAGAGGAAACTCATTTGTTAGAAAGGGAAAGTTTCAAGAAGCAATAATTGAATTTAAAAAAGGAATTGAATTACAGGATAGTATTGGTGAGGAAAAATATAAATACGCTTCCTATATGAATATGGGAACTGCATATCGATATGCAAGAGATTTTGTGAATGCAAATATTTATTACAATAAAGCAATTAATATTGCTACAAGTTATGACAAAAAAGATCGTTTAATTATAATTTACAACAATTTAGGGTCTATGGCTCAGTCACAAGAACAATATGAAATTGCTATTGGATTTTTTTTAAAAGCACTTGAAAGTGAAAAATATAATAGCAATCATAAAAGATCTATTTCACCCTATGTAAATCTGGGAACTATCCATTATGATCTAAATCAATTTGAAAAAGCTCTTGAATATTCAAATAAAGCTCTAAAAATATCTGAAAAAGAAAATTATTTAGTTGGTATTGCTGATAGCAAAAAAAATATTGGAAAAATATTTGTTGCGCAAAAAAACAACACAGAAGATGCTATTAAAAAATTAATAGATGCGATAACTATTTACACAGAAGTTAATGATTATGTGTTTCTATTAGAAGCATATTCTGCCTTAGGACAAGCTTATGAAAATATTGATGATTTAGATAATGCTATAAAATTTCATTCAAAGGCTGTAATATTATCTCAAGAAATAGAAATGCAAGATAATGTATTTGGTTCTCGAGTAGCTTTAGCCAGAGCTTTAATTCAAAAAGGAAATCTTAAGAAAGCAAAAACTGAATTAGCATATGTATTAAAAGACACTACTAATGAAAATCTTTTAAATAGTCATTTATTGGTAGCCTTTAAATCACAATCAAAACTAAGTCAATTATCACGAAACTATAAGGATGCCTTAAAATATCATCAATTATATAAAAATTTGAGTGATGAGATACTGTCAGCTGAAATAATTAATGATATAAACGAACTAGAAACCAAATACCAAACCGAAAAAAAGGAAAAAGAAAACCTACAACTTAAAAAAGAAAAAGCAGAACAAGCATTAGTATTAGAAAAAGAAAGTCAACGAAAATGGATTTTTGGAGTTCTTGCCTTACTTGCTTTTTTAACAATAATATTTGTAGTTTTTTATTCTAAAAACAGAAGGCAAAAACAATTATACAAATCTCAATTAGATATAGCTAAAGCAAAGCAAATGGAGCATCAACGAATAGCAACAGATTTACACGATTTTAAAGTAAAAGATTTAGAAGAAATAAAATCTGAACTAGATAAATACGGTAAACCATTACTAGCCAATAAAGTAGAGGTTGTTAAAGAAGGAATTAGAAACCTATCTAAACAAATTAGTAAAATACCTTTTGATGAAAGTGAATTCGATGATCAAATAGTAACTTTATTAGCAAGTTATGCTACCAAAAACATCTCGACACATCAAAAAGGGGTTAAATCCATAAATTGGAAATCTGTTGACGACACTATAAAACAACATTTGTTTTTAGTTATTAGAGAAGGCTTCTCTAATGCTTATAATCATTCGAAGGCTAAAAATATAAAATTATATTTTCAGAAAACAGAAAATCACTTAAATATTTCCATTACTGATGATGGTAAAGGTTTTGAGAATGCTACCCCTGGATTAGGGTTTACCAATATGAAAATGCGAATAAACGAAATAAATGGTAAAATTAAGATTGAAAGCGAAAAAGGAGCCGGAACTCATATTGGAATTTATTTAACATTGGTTTAAAATGGAGCATATACTAATAATAGAAGACCAACAAGATACGTTCGAAAATTTAGAACGAAAAATCAACAATAAGCTCACTAATTCTCTGGTAAGTGTTGCTAGTAATTGCGACCAAGGTTTCGATTACATAAAACAAAACATAATCACCAACCCAATAACCTTAATGGTTTTAGACTTAACCTTTAATAACCAAGCTCAAGACATATCCATTAAAAGTGGGAACCAACTTTTAAAAGTTTTAAAAAACAATAATATTAACATTCCTTGTATAGTTTATTCATCTCATGACGAAATGGAGTTTATCCATCCAGTTATGAACAATTACCATCCACAAGGTTTTGTGATTAAGTCATCTAATAGCTCAGAGGAGTTAATTTTTGCAATCGAAAGAGTATTTGTGGGAGAAAACTATTTTAGTCAACGTGTGTATCAACAACAATTACAACGTTTTAAATACGCTAGTAATATAGACGAAATAGATGAGCAAATCATCAGTTTATTACCCATAACAAGTACTATAAAAGAATGGAAAAAACGAATAGAAAAT
>JADGEA010000130.1 GCA_016744615.1 Flavobacteriaceae bacterium | reverse complement strand
GAAATAAAGCCATCTATTTTATGTATAGATTTTGCGGATTAAGATGCTATTAGTATCTTTCGAAACTTTTAAAAGTATAATATAGGAACTTTAAACATTATAAGATGTTAGACAATAATAAGGAAGATTTATCTTCGAAAGAAATGACTGAAAATACAAATGAAAGACCTGATATAAATGAGGCTGTAGAGGTAGATAAGAATGTAGTTGAAGAAGTTAAGGATGTAAATGAGCTTAGTGGTAAAAAAAAGGCATCTGATGTTGTAGAAAAGGTTGAGGAAATTGAAGTAGAAGTTAAATCTGAAGAAGTAAAAGAAGAGATATCCAAAGAAAAAGAAGAGTTGGAAGTTAAATCAGAAGATGCTGATGTGAAATCAGAAGCGGAAAGTGAAGAAGCTGAAGCAGAAGAAGATAAGTCTGAAACGGATAAAAAAGAGAAAGAACCAATTGTTAAACACGAAAAATTAGAAGTTCCAGTATATGATTTCTCTAAATTTGATTTGGATGAAATTGTTGTTGCAATACAAAACCTACTTGAAAAATTTCCAATTCAGGAAGTAAAGAACCAAATTGAAAACCTAAAGACTGATTTTAATAAAAAATTCAAAAGTTTTATTGCTGAGGAAAAGGAGAAATTTATCAAAGAAGGAGGTGACGAGATTGATTTTAGATATACATCTGTTGTTAAAAAGAAGTTTAATGATCTAGTTTTTGAATTTAAAAAGAAAAGAAAACAATTCTATAAGGATTTAGAAAGAGAGCAAAAAGAGAATCTAGATACAAAGCTGCAATTAATTGATAAATTAAAAGAATTAATTGATACAGCAGAGCCTTCAACGATGTACAAAAGCTTTCAATCCTTACAAGATGAATGGCGAAAAGTTGGACAGATTCCACATACTAAGTATAATGATATTTGGAGAACATATCACCACCATGTAGAACGGTTTTATGATTTATTACATTTAAATAATGATTTTAGAGATCTGGATTTTAAACACAATCTAGAAGAAAAAACAAAACTTGTTGATAAAGCAGAGACATTAGCAGAACATAAGGATGTAAATCATGCTTTTAAAGAATTACAAATATTACATCGTTTATGGAAAGAGGATATTGGGCCTGTTGCAAGAGATCTTAGAGATGAGATTTGGGAAAGGTTTAGCGATGCAACAAAGAAAATACACCAAAAACGCCATGAATTTCAAGATAAGATAGACGCTAAATTAGTAGAGAATATTGATGTGAAATTGGCAATTATTAAAAAAATAGAATCTATTAAAACGGATGATATTACTTCGCATAAATTGTGGCAAGAGAAAATTAGATCTCTTGAGAAATTGCGCGATGAATTTTTCTCAGCAGGAAGAGTTCCAAAATCGAAAAATGAAGAGATCTGGCAGTTGTTTAAAGATGCAACCAAAAGTTTTAATAAAGCAAAGAATCAGTTTTATAAAAGTATTAAAAGCGATCAAATTGATAATTTGAAGAAAAAAATACAACTTGTTGAGCAGGCCGATTCATTAAAAGATAGTGATGAATGGGATTTAACGACTGAAGTTTATAAAAATATTCAATCAGAATGGAAAAAAATAGGACATGTGCCAAGACGTGATTCTGATAAAATTTGGAAAAAATTCAAAGACGCCTGTAATCATTATTTTGATAGATTGCATGATAGGCAAGATGGAGTAGATAAAGAAAAAACAGAAATTTTCAATAAGAAAAAAGAATTATTAGCACAGTTTAAAGATCAGGCTGAAAAATTAGAAACCCTAACACTTGATTTGGTTAATGAGTATATCAAAGACTGGAGAGATCTGGGACCAGTTCCTATGAAATTACGCCATATTGAATCAAAATTTAGTAAATCACTGGATAGTGCATATAAAAAATTAAATATTGATAAAGATGAGACCATATTTTTAAAGTTTAAAAATATGATGGATAGTTATGTCGAACAAAATGACTCCAGAAAAATTGATGGTGAACAATTGTTTGTCAGACGAAAAATAGATGAAATAACAAAAGAAATCAAGCAGTTAGAAAATAATATTAGTTTTATTTCAAATGCAACCAAAGACAATCCTTTGATCAAGAATGTTTATAAGAATATAGAAAAGTATCATAAGGATGTTGAAATTTGGAAGAAAAAATTAAACTACATAAAACAATTAGATTACTAATATAAAGATCCTGCTCTTAGCAGGATTTTTTTTACCTAAATTTCACAAATAATGACAAGTAATTCTTTTTATATTTGTGACCCTAAATAATAGATTATGTCAGATGATAAAAAAGTAATTTTCTCCATGAGTGGAGTTAGTAAAACTTACAAGAGTAGTAATAAACAAGTTTTAAAAAATATTTATTTGAGTTTTTTTTATGGAGCTAAAATTGGAATTTTAGGTTTGAATGGTTCTGGAAAATCAACATTATTAAAAATAATTGCTGGAATTGATAAGGAATATCAAGGTGATGTAGTATTCTCACCAAATTATACCGTTGGATATTTGTCGCAAGAACCAGAACTGGATGATTCTAAAACAGTGATAGACATTGTAAAAGAGGGAGTTGCAGAAACAGTTGCAATTCTAGATGAATACAACAAGATCAATGATATGTTTGGGCTAGAGGAAGTATATTCAGATGCTGACAAAATGGACAAATTAATGACTCAGCAATCAAATTTGCAAGATAAAATAGATGCCTTAAATGCATGGGAATTGGATACGCAATTAGAAATTGCCATGGATGCTCTACGAACTCCGGTGGGAGATACACCTATAAAGAACTTATCGGGAGGTGAAAGGCGTAGAGTTGCACTTTGCCGACTTTTATTACAACAACCAGATGTTTTGTTACTAGATGAACCTACTAATCACTTAGATGCAGAATCTGTACATTGGTTGGAACATCATTTGGCACAATACAAAGGTACCGTGATTGCAGTAACACATGATAGATATTTTTTAGATAATGTTGCAGGATGGATATTGGAATTAGACAGAGGTGAAGGAATTCCATGGAAAGGAAATTATTCATCATGGTTAGAGCAAAAAACGGATAGGATGGCAAAAGAAGAAAAAACTGCTTCAAAACGCCAAAAAACTTTGCAACGTGAGCTTGAATGGGTAAAAATGGCACCAAAAGGAAGACATGCGAAATCAAAGGCTCGTTTGTCAAGTTATGATAAATTAATGAATCAGGATCAAAAATTAAAAGAGGAAAAGTTAGAGATCTATATACCAAACGGACCAAGATTAGGTAATAATGTTATAGATGCCATTGGTGTGTCAAAGGCATTTGGAGATAAATTGCTTTATGAAGATTTAAACTTTAAATTGCCACCAAACGGTATTGTTGGAATTATTGGCCCGAATGGTGCTGGTAAAACAACTATTTTTAAAATGATCATGGGCGAAGAAAAGCCTGATAAAGGTGAGTTTATTGTTGGAGAAACAGCAAAAATCGCTTATGTAGATCAAAGTCATTCCAATATCGATCCCAATAAATCGATCTGGCAAAATTTTTCCGATGAGCAGGAATTGGTCATGATGGGTGGTAAACAGGTTAATTCAAGAGCTTATTTAGGAAGATTTAATTTTGGAGGAGCAGAGCAAAACAAATTGGTTTCAGCTTTATCAGGAGGTGAAAGAAATCGTTTGCATCTTGCCATGACTTTAAAAGAAGAAGGAAATGTTTTGTTACTGGATGAACCAACAAATGATCTGGATGTAAATACTTTGAGGGCTCTTGAAGAGGGACTTGATAATTTTGCAGGTTGTGCAGTTGTCATTTCGCACGATAGATGGTTTTTAGACAGAATTTGTACACATATATTAGCCTTTGAAAGTGATTCACAGGTGTATTATTTTGAAGGTAGTTTCTCAGAATACGAAGAAAATAAGAAGAAACGTTTAGGTGGAGATCTAATTCCGAAAAGGATAAAATATAAAAAATTAATCCGATAAGTTTACTGATGAATTCAAAAGTAAAAAATATGCAAACAAAAGTATTATCAGATAACTGGTATACTTTAAATAAAATTGATTTTGATTATCAGCTAAAAAATGGAGAATGGGTAAGGCAATCCAGAGAGAGTTATGATCGGGGTAATGGTGCATGTATTTTACTATATAATACCCATAAAAAAAAGGTTATCTTGATCAAGCAATTTAGGATGCCCTCCTATATAAATGGGAACAAAACCGGTATGATGATTGAAGTTTGTGCAGGTCTGTTAGATGGTGATGATCCGGAAACTTGTATCATAAAAGAAACCGAGGAAGAAACTGGTTACAAGATAAATAATGTGAATAAAGTTTTTGAATCCTATATGTCGCCGGGTGCAGTTACTGAAATTATTCATTTTTTTATTGCAGAATATGATGATAGGATGAAGGTGAGTGAAGGAGGTGGTTTAGATATTGAACATGAAGATATTGAGGTGTTGGAATTTGATTATAATGTAGCTCTTGAGATGATAAAAAACGGGGAAATAAAAGATGCTAAAACCATCATGCTCTTACAATATGCTCAAATGCAAGGTTTACTTGATCAATAATGTTATTAGACAACTACCATCATTAAAAAAACTACTAAATTATTTTAGAAAGACTGTTTACTTTTTAAGATTAAAATCACAAAGAATAAAACGTGGTTTTGGTACAAGAAGATTTTCTGCATTATTTATGGAAGTTTCAATTTTTTACCCATAAGAAATTGGTTACAACGGATAATGTAGCCCTCCAGGTATTTAATGCTGGAGAGCATAATATAAATTCAGGCCCTGATTTTTTTAATGCAAAAGTTTTAATTGAAGATCAATTATGGGCAGGAAATGTAGAAATTCATGTAAAAGCTTCAGATTGGTATATACATCAACACGAAAAGGATTCCAGTTATGATAATGTTATACTGCATGTAGTATGGCAACATGATGTTGATATTTACAGAGAAAACAATTCAGTTATTCCAACTTTGGAATTACAAAGATTTACTGCTCAAAGTTTATTGTTCAATTATCATCAACTCTTTTCAAAAAAATCAAACTATATTCATTGTGAGAATGATTTTTCAAAAGTAGACGAGTTTACTTTAAATAATTGGTTAGAAAAGCTTTATATCGAAAAATTAGTACAGAAATCATCTCTTATATCAGATTTATTAGTGCAGACCAAAAATGATTGGGAGGCTGTTCTTTTTAAACTTTTAGCAAAGAATTTTGGTTTAAAAGTAAATGGTGAGGCATTTTTAAATCTGTCAAATTCATTTGAATTTTCTATTCTTCGAAAGGAACAAAAAAATCTCCAAAATTTAGAAGCATTATTATTTGGGCAGGCCGGATTATTACGAGCAGATCATCAAAGTAAATATTTTCAGGATTTAAAAAAAGAGTATCAATATTTATCTAGAAAACACAATTTAGACCCATTATATAATAATCAGTTTCAGTTTTTTAGGTTAAGACCTAATAATTTTCCAACAATTAGAATTGCACAGTTAGCTAATTTGTACTTTATGTATAAAACCTTGTTTTCAAAAGTTTTAAATGTGAAGAACCTAAAAGATTATTATACTATTTTTTCTAATGGAACTTCAGAATTTTGGAAAACACACTATAATTTCAATGCTATTTCAAAAAGATCAGTAAAATCGCTTACTAAATCTTTTATTGACCTTTTATTGATCAATACCATTGTGCCTTTATTATTTGTGTATGGTAAAAGATCTGATAAATTGAATGAAGAGGAATTGTTTGACCTGTTAAAGCAAATAAAACCAGAAAAAAATAATATTATTCGTGACTTAAACAAATTGAACATCAATGCAAAAAATGCATTTGAAACACAAGCATTATTGCACCTTAAAAGCGAATATTGTGACAAACACCTATGTATGCAATGTGCAGTTGGAAATGTTTTGTTGAGAAAAAAATAAAGAGTTTAAAATTGAAAATGTATTAGAATTTTCAGAATAATAAAGCGATTATAATTTTAAATTATCAATAATTAAGTTTTTGTAATCAACAATACTTTGTTGAACAATTTCTTTTGCTATTTCGGCACTTTGGAATTCTCTAACCTCTACAGTCTTTTTTTCAAGTTTTTTATAATCTTCAAAAAAGCTTCTAAGTTCATTGATAAAATGCTTTGGTAATTCTGAGATATCATTATAATGATTTACACTCATATCATTTTCAGCAACAGCAATGATCTTATCGTCATGTTCACCGCCATCTAACATTCTCATCGCACCGATAACTTTTGCAGAGACAATACACATTGGTACAATTGCAATTTGAGATAGAATTAATATATCAAGTGGATCATTATCATCACAATATGTTTTAGGAATAAATCCATAATTGGCAGGATAATTCATAGATGCATATAAAACACGGTCTAATTTTAATAATCCACTATCTTTGTCCAATTCATATTTTGCTCTGGTATTTGGTGGAATTTCAATGATGCCATTTACAATATGTGGTACATTATCTCCAATATTAACAGTGTGCCAGGGGTTACTTGATTTTATTTCCATTAAAGTTTAATTTTTGAGCTGCAAAGTTAAATAAATTCTATTTGATAAAATTAAATCTTCTATTTTTTATTATTGATTTCTCTTCTTTTTTAATTGAATTTTTCCAAATATTATTAATAGAACCCCAGTTATAGAAAGAATTCCACCTAATATTTCATAGGTTTTTGGAAACTGACCAAAATATAAATATGCTCCTAATAAAACAAAAAGTGATTTGCTACTCGATATAATAGATTTTTTAGAGAGATCAATATATTGCAATGCTAGAAGTCCGGTAACGGCTGTTAGGAATGGACCCAAAATAGAGCCAATGAATAAATTTTTAAAAGCACTGGAAGAAATACTAAAACTCTGATGGGTATAGTACATAATGATTAAAGAAAAAACAAAAAGGAATATTGTACGATTGAGTGCAATAAGAACAGGAGAGAGTTCGGTTATGTTTTTTTTTGATATTACGGAGACGGTAGAAAATAAAAAAGAGGAATAGATTATATATTGTGATCCGTCAATAAACATATTTTTTATATTGGTACCACCCTTATAACCAATGATAAATGCCCCGGAGAGAGCAATAATCACACCAATGATCTCTAATTTATTTAGTCGTTCTTTTAAAAACACAAAACTCAATGTAAGTACAAACACAGGTGAGATATTACCTAAAAAAGAAGCGATAGCGGGATTAGGAATGGTATGTATTGATTTAAAAAAATAGGTTGTAGCAATAAGTTCAATAGAGCCTAATAAGAGAAGTAATAATAATTGTTTGCGTTTAAACAATTTAATCAATGCAAATGATTTCTTTTTTATTCCAAAAAGAATTAACCAGATCAAACCTAATCCAAACCAATAAAAACCAAATTGAGCTAAAGAGATCTCATTTAAGGCTGCTTTGCTAAAAATAAAAACATTAGATACCGCAATTACAGATAAAAATGCAAGTAAATATCCTTTTAATTGATTATTCAAAACTAATTTTTATGCAAAATTAGTTTTAAATTATTTAGAATAAGGCTACTGTTGTAACAGAGTAAAGTAATAAAAAAAGTACTCCCATTTCGATAAAAAATAGAAGTACTTATAAATGAATTACTGAGCTATTACCATTTTTCCGGTAAGTATGTCAATTTTACTTTGAAGATTTCTTAAGTATTCTTTACTGAAATCTAATTCAGCTAAAATATTTTCTTTTGTATCTTCGAATATATCTTTTGCTCCTTCAAAAATTTCCTGATAATAATTAATTCCTTCGTCCAAATTTTTTGAAAAATTCAATAAATATTTTTCCTGTTTTTTATTTAAAGAAGAACTTGTTTCATCAATTTTAGTTTTCAAATAATCCAGATATAAGGTTAATTCCTTAACATACATATTAGGACGATCACCTGTTGAAAGGAAGTTAGCTCTACCATAAATATGATCTGTGATCTCTTTTAGTTTCATTAATTTTGAGAAATACGCCATATTTGGTCCGGGACATACGGAGACTCCATTTTTTCCTTTTGTATCTAGATCATTGACCAATAGAGCAGAAGTAGCAAGACCCACACAAAGACAAGATTTTTCAACAATTTTATCAAAACGAGATTTGAAATCATTTTTAGAAATATCTTCTTTTTCTAATTCTTTAATTTTTATTCGTTGATATTGTCTTGAAGCTGTACAGATATTGTCTTCGGTAAATTCCTTATTTGATGATAAAAATCTCTTTGGACAGTCACTTCCTGGTCTGTTGTTATTAATCTTATCTAATTTTTCAATATCTTTTGTGTTGCCTCTTAAGCTGTTAAAAGGAACTCCTAAAGGAGAAATATTGCTTAAATAAAGATCTTTTTCTTTTGCGCTTTTTAGCAAGTCCATGGTCTTAACATCAACTGTTGTAGCCTCAGGAACCAATAAAAAAGGAGTACCCCAACCTACAGAGTCAACTTTGTAATAATCTAATAAAAATTGATGTTCTTCACCTGTACCAACTCCTCCTTGCGCAGTAACTTTAAGTTCTAATTCTTCATTTGGAACAGTTCTCTTGTTACTTTCAAGTGCAGGCATTAATATTTCATGAACTGATCTGATCAAATCATTTTTGTTATTTTTAAATTCTTCTAAAATAGGCCCCATTAAATACCCTTCTGTTGCAAAGGCATGACCTCCACAGTTTAAACCTGATTCAACGCGGTATTCAGAAACCCAAAGTCCTTTTTTAGCTAAGAATTTACCTTGTATCAATGCAGATCTATAATCACTTACTTTTAAAATAATTTTCTTTTTGATATTTCCATTTTCATCAGGGAAAAAATCATCAAACTGTTCAATATAGGCATACAATCTAGGATTCATACCTGCAGAAAGAATTAATGATGATGTAAGATCACTATTTGCAAAACCTCTTAAAGCTGCATGCGCGTCATTATACTCATTAGGTAATTTCTTTCCATCCTTGAAATTATCGTTATCAAGTTTTGTCATGATGTTAACATCAATGCTTCCAATAACTAAATTATCCTTTAGCCAATTTTTAATTTCTCTGTAATTAAAATTATTATCAGTTAATTTTTTAAACTCTTGTTTTAAGGAAGAGTTATCTGGTAACATTTTAAAATAATCTTTCAGCTCATTACTTTTATCTAATGTTGAGCTTTTGAAGCTTTCAAATTTTTCCTGAGTTAATTTATTTAATAAATTTAAATAGGAAGTGATTCTTTTGGCTCTAAAGTCTTCGATTTTTTCTGTAATTGCCTGATAGGGTAATTCAAATTTCTCGCAATACACTTTTCTTATTTTTTCAATAAGAATATCATCGACAATAGAAACAACAGAATCCATACCATATTGAGCAACCTTTAAAGGTGAGTCAATGGTAAACCCTAATCCCATGACGGGAATGTGGAATGTATGTTTTTTCGACATGTTTTTTAAAATTTTTATTTTTAGAAAACAAACATGTTTTGTTTGTTTTAGTGTTACTTTTTTGACAAGCTACAAAAATAAGGATAAAAATTTTTAAAGGGGGGATTAAAAACATATTTAACTTGAAATCAATCTATATAAAAAAAAGCCTATCAAAATTTTGATAGGCTTTGTTTCATTAAAAAAGTTAAAGAATAAAATTATATCACTCTTACATTAACTGCGTTAAGACCTTTTTTACCTTCTTTTAGTTCAAATTCAACTGTGTCTCCTTCTTTAACTTCATCAATTAAACCGGAAACGTGAACGAAGTGCTCTTTGTTTGTTCCTTCTTCTGTAATGAATCCAAATCCTTTTGAATCATTGAAGAACTTTACTGTACCTTGTAACATTATTATTTGTGTTATATTAAATTAAGTTGCAAAGATAGTACTATTTTAATATTAAAAAAAGAATATAATCTATTATTTTTTCAGGGCAGCTAAATAGTGAAAAGATACCAAAAACTAAAACCAGTTAAAAAAACAATTCCCAAGTAACTCAGTATTACTAATGGTTTTGAAGGATGATATTCTTTAGGAGTATGTTTTCCGTTGATCAAGATAAAGTTTGAAATGGCATAAAATGGTGCTGTAATGAACGATAGTATAGTTGCAATTTTTACAAAAGTGATCATATTTGCATTAAAAAAGCTTAAAATAATAATGGTACCAAAAGCCAATAATAAAATCCATATCAAATAAAAGGCATTTGTTTTTTTATTAAATAATAATTCGCTGCTTTTTGCCATGGCTCTGGGAGAAGCATCTAAGGTTGTGATGGTAGTGCTAAACATGGTTGTAAATGCAGCAATACCAATAAATACTGCTGCTCCTGTGCCCAGATTACTTGTATACAATTTGATAAGCTGTTCTGAAAAGGCGATAGCACTGTTGCTAAATTCTTCATTAGATTGATACATTACAAAAGCTCCTAAGGATAAAAAACAAACTCCTAAAAATATAGTAACCATAAATCCAAGATTAAAATCAAATAAGGCACGTTTATTGTCAAAGGTTGTTCCGTTATCTTTTTTCTTTTCAACTGCCCAAAGTGAATGCCAAACCGAAACATCAAGTGGTGCAGGCATCCATCCTAAAAAAGCAATTAAAAAGCCAATTTGAATACTCCCTTCAGGTAAAACCTGTTGAAAGCTAATATTTGATTCTGTATTTTGTATTGCAATGGAAACTGCAGCTATTGAACTAATTGCCAGTATCACAATAATTACTTTCATCAGTTTATCTAAAAATTTGTACTTTCCAATCAATAAAATAACAAGACTAATAAAAGTAATGATGATACTCCAAGCTATTAAGCTGAACGAAATTCCAAATAAATTAGAAGCTAAACCAGCTGTTACGATGGTAACTGCAGCCTGAATGGTAAACATAGTAAGGAAAGTTAAAATAAAGTAGGTAATCAAAACTCCTTTTCCTAACCTTTTATAACCTTCAATTAAACTTTCTCCTGTTGCTGATGCATATCTTGGTCCGTATTGAAAAAAAGGATACTTAAAAATATTTACCAATATAAGAGCCCATAGCAATCCAAAACCAAAATCGGCTCCTGCTCTTGTTGATTGTACCAAATGAGAAACTCCAATAGAAGCTCCGGCAAACAATAATCCGGGACCTAATGAACGTAAAAAGGAAGTTTTTCTTGATGTCATTATGGGATTAAATACTAATTTTTGGATTATTTATTTTTGATAATTTCAGCAAGTAGTTTTCTGGCTCTTAGTAATTTAACTTTTACATTGTTCATGGGTTCCTCTATTTTTTCAGCTATTTCTTTATAGCTCAATTCCTGAAAATAACGCAAGTTGATCACTTCCTGATAATGAGGTTTTAGCACTCGAATAAATGCTTTCAGTTGAGCCAGGTTTTGTTGTTGGATAAGCTGATCGGCTGGAGAAGGCTCTTCGTCAATGATTCTGTGAATATCGGGTGAATTTTTATGAATAGAAACTGTTTCTGTTTTTTGCTTTCGCAGATGGTCAATATATAAATTGTTAGAAATAGTATAAAGCCATGTTTTAAATTTGTAATTGGTATTAAAACTTGATATTTTATCAAAGGCACGGGCAAAGGTCTTAATAGTAATATCTTCCGCCTCATCTTCATTATTACATTTTTTAAACTGAAAATGATAAATATCTTTCCAATAGGTATTTAACAAAGAATTAAAGGCTTTTTGATTGCCTTTTTGTGCTTCAATAATCAATAAACTAATATCTGATTTTTCACTCATTTATGGTCTACCATTGTTTTGGTGAGGATATCATATTTCTGATAAATATATATAATTGTATAAATATAATTGAAATTTCATAGATTGGCGAAAATCTTATTAAATCTTTTTCATCCAATTTTTTAGCAGTTTTATAAATCGCAATATACCAGGCTATAAATCGGGTTGAGATCAATATTATTGCAAGAATAGTATAATTATTCCTAATGAATAAGATAATGGGTAAAACCCAAAATAATATTTGAGAAATATAGAACAAACCTAATGAAAACTGATGGATTTTTTTATAATGATTAGCGGTTGAAATATGCCTCCTTTTTTGCCAGATCCATTTATAAAGATCTGTTTCAGGTTCAGAAACTGTAAAACTATTTTTGGTAAAACAAATTGTAGTATTATGTTTTGTGGAAATCTTATTGATAAACAGATCATCATCACCAGATATGATATTTATATGATCATTGAAGCCATTTGTTTTTAAAAACTCTTCTTTTTTATATGCGATATTTCTTCCAACACCCATATAGGCCATGCCTGATTTTGCATAAGAAAAATATTGTAAAGCAGTTAACATGGTTTCAAACCGAATAATTTTATTGAGGAAAGAATTTTTAATTTTTCGATATGCTCCGTAACCTAAAATAATGGTTCTCTCTTTAGTAAAGTTACAAGTAATTTCACTAATCCATTCTTTGGAAACTGGTTTGCAATCTGCATCGGTAAGAAGTAAATACTCATTCTTAGCAGCAAGAATTCCTTTGCTTAAAGCCGTTTTTTTCCCTTTGCTTTTTTCTGTTGTGATGTCAATGATCTCAATGGTTAGATAATCGGATGAGTATTCTTCTTTAAACTGCTGCATTACATGCAAACTGTGATCTTTAGATCCATCATTAACCAAAACAATTTCAAAATTAGCATAGTTTTGGTTTGCAATTTCGGGTAGATAATTTTCTAAGTTCTTTGCCTCGTCTTTCGCACAAATAACAATAGAAACACCCAATTTTTTTTTGGGTAGATCAATAAGTTTTAAAAAATAAAATTTTCCGAAAAGGAAGGAATAATAAAAAATTTGAATAATGATAACTATACAAAATATAATAAAAGTTATCATTTTGTATTATTGAACTTTTTCTACTTCAATAACTGGTTTTTCATTATCTAGATTGGTCTTACATCCACCTTCATTACCACATCCACAAGTTATGCCTTCTGCTTTTA
>JADGEA010000340.1 GCA_016744615.1 Flavobacteriaceae bacterium | reverse complement strand
GCATCAAAGAAGATAAGCCCTCTATTGATCTGAATAAAGAAGAGATTGATATGATGGCACCCATGAATACAAGCATTGCTTAACCCGATCTCAGGTTAATATACAAAAAAACTAAAAACTTGAGAGCATGCCAACTATTGTTAGGTCATCGAAAGCTGGAAAGCACTGTCAGGTACTTAGGGATAGAGGTCGATGATGCTCTTGAGATTTCAGAAAGTATAGATTCTTGAATAATGTGCCAGATCCATATATGGTATCTGGCTCCTGCGCCACCATTACGGTCATTCACATATATAAAATATTATGCAGTTTGGTTAATCGTGGCAGTGATCAATATGATTTATACAATGAAAGGCATAACGTCTATTTAAAGTTAATTGATAGTTAAGATTTCAGTGATCAATGTACTTATATTTCCACCCAATTGATCTAATGTTTTTATTAAATCATTTTCAAATAGCTTTTCTTGTTCTATAGCTTTTTTAATATTAGCTAAACTAACAATATCTTTATTAAATTTCCCTGCTTTTTTACTATATCCCCCCTCTAATATATTTGATAATTCCTTATCTAAGTAACGCCTTGTCGCATTGACCTTTTCATTATTAAATAATTTTTCATTATCATAATCTGAAATATCAACAACATGAAGAAGTAACCAAAATTCAAAAAGAGGATTTGATAATGCAATAGAATATCCTTTTTCTTTACATAAAGGGATTACTTTTAAGAGTCCTTTTTTTCCTGTTTTCCGATGCATCACTTTTTCTCTATCGCATACTAGCCATAAAGAATCATGACCTTTGTTAAAATCATATTTATCAACAAAGGTCTGCAAGTTATCTAAAACATCTTTTGGTTCAGAGGCATCAGTTGGTTTAGGAACTAGCTCAATTTCTATTAGGGAAGATATATTATCTTTAAGTTTTTCCTTTATGACTTCAAAATATTCAGGTTCTGTATTAGTTCCTTCACAAGAAATAATTATTACTCGTGTAGGTTCTTCTTCCTGTTGGTCATAAGTTGGCTGACCAAAGTTTTTTTCTTTAAACCCCATCTTCATTACCTAAATCATTAAAAAGAGGAATGGCACCATAACGACCAAGTAAATATGCTTTCTCTACTTTAGTGTCGTATCTTTCATTAAATTTGTTTAATGAAAATAAAGATGAGCTATCACACGCTCCTTTTTCAACAAACCAAATTTCATCTCTTCTTAAAAGTTTTAAATCTAATAAAGTTGATTCATGAGTAGTCACAATCAATTGTGAATTCATATCATTAACGTTATAAAAAAGTTTAAAGAACTCTTTTGTTAATTTGGGATGTAAACTCCTATCAAATTCATCAATTATGATAGTAAAGCCTAGAGAAAATTTACTTATCAATGGAATAAAATCTAATAACCTTCGAGTTCCGTCTGATTCATCTTTAAGCTCGAAAGTTTCTTTTATGGTTTTACCATGAACTAAACCTAGTTTCCGAACTTTAAGTTCTCCATCTGAATCTTTATATACAGTTAAATATTGTGGATTATTTCCTATTCCATGGATAATAATTTCATCTGCATTATTTTTTAGAAGGTCATTTTCAATTCGGCTCTTTACCTTTGCAGGGATATTTTTGAACCCTGTTTCAAAATCTTCATCTATTGAATCAATTTCAACAACGCCAGTATCAAATTTGGTTAAATACTTTGTAAGTGTTTTTGCCAAATCTTGATTAATAGACCTCATTCCATTAAATTTATCGTCAGGATAAATTATCACTAATTTATTTTTTATCCATTCAAACAAGTTATTAATAATTAAAGCCGCATCTAATGTTAATTCTTTACTAGCAACTTCTGTCAAAAATAATTGAGAAGATTGATTTTTCATATCATCTGAATATATTTCAAATCTACTTTTTGTTTCAGGTGCTAAAAGTTGTGTTCCTAATGTTATTTCAGAACCATTTCTTTCGAAAATTAACTTTGCACCAGATTTTTTGATTGCAAATAGCCATTCTTCTGATATTTCTTTTTTTTGTAGGTGAGCACTAAAGCCGTATGAATAAAACTGCCCGTCAATTTCAATTTCAAATTCAAATGAACTTTGTTTTTTTGGGCTGCTATCACATAATCGGAAATGTTTTTTATAAGTGTCAATTCCAGATAGGTCATTAACAATTATATTTTTTGCAAAATCAATGGCCTTTATCAAGTTGGATTTACCTGAAGCATTAGCCCCGTAGACCACACCAGTTTTTAAGATATTTACATCACGAAACTCTGAGACGTGCTCTTTTAAAACTGTAGTCTTACCAGCAGTTAAATCAAATATTTGCTCTTCCTTAAATGACGCAAAATTCGTTACTGTAAATCTTTTTAACATTAATTCTAACCTTAAAGCGTAAGTTGTAGAGTTTTTTTCTCTATTGTTGGTGATTTTAGATCGAAATGGCAATGCAATCAATTAATATAAAAATAAACTTAATATAATTTAGTAAGTAGTGTTTAGGTATCAAATACCACCGTCCGCAATGAGCTTAAACCTGCCCCACAAACAAGCAGTAAATTTCGGTTAGTATTACCCTGTATATCATCATGGTTTTGCTAAGACTTAGCGTCCGCTTTTAGCTACCAGTTGCTCTAAAGAACAACCAGTAGATAACGTCAGCAAAACGCACTAAGTGAGCCTTTTAACATCAATAATGCTAAAATCATCAAAAGGAAGTTAACATATAACAAAGAAAAATCGATAAAAGGTCTATTTCGTATCGATTTCTAAATGCTGTTTTTTAACTATTCTCCCACCCTTCATCACAAAATCAACGTCCAACAACTCTTCAATGTTAATTAACGGATTACCATCAAAAGCAATAATATCAGCTATTTTCCCTTTTTCTA
>JADGEA010000339.1 GCA_016744615.1 Flavobacteriaceae bacterium | reverse complement strand
TCAACCATGACCAAATCTAATTAAATTGAATAATTTAGCACCAATTATAAGTTTTGAAAATTATATTTTACAAGGCTTGTGGAAGTGCGAAACTTGAGTGAATAAAAGGATATTTCGTTAAATTATAAGGTGATAACTGTACCGGATTTGTATTTAGCAGGAGGAATACCAGTAAATGACTTGAAAACTCTTGAAAAGTGATACCTGTCTGAATAACCTAAAAAGTAAGCAACTTCTTCAATCGTATTGTTGGAGTGATCAAACATTTCACAAGCCCTTGCAATTTTACGCTTTTGGACAAAGTTATGTAAGGTAATCTTCATTTCTGTTTTAAACAAACGAGCAAATGAATTTGGTGCCATACTTACATTTTTGGCCAAAAATGAATTACTGAATTTTTCGTTCATATTTGCTTCAATAAAACGTAGGGTTTTTAAAACACGGTCATCTACATTGATAGTATCCCATAACTCTTTTCCCAATCGCGATAAAGCTTCCATTATAAAGGCCTGTATCTTTAAATTATCTTTTATAGAAAAATTTATATTTTCAATTTTTAAGCGTGAAATAATTTGAGTAATCTCATTAAATTGATCTGTTGTGAGTTTTAATTTATGTATTCCTGGAGAGACGTTATCAAAAGGAATTCCTAAATTAAAATGTATAAAAAGGTGAATAAGCAAATTGGTTTCAATTTTTGATTCATCCGTAAAAGCATTGATAACTTTCCCGCTGACATTAATTCCTTTTTTAAAAATATGTCTTTTTTTATATCTGGTATAAAAGGAGGTGAATGGAGGGATAATATACACATGATCAGGTTTCATAATAATCAATTCATCATTATAGCCAAGTTGTCCGCCATCATTTTTATTCCAATAAATCCTCCAGTAAGGAAAGATCATGTCATTACAATCCCAAAGGCTTAATGACCAGTATCGACAGCATAAAACCTTTAGACTAATATTTGTAAATATCTGGCTTTGATTTGAAGGATCTCCTGATTCTTTTTTTTTAATATATCGCATATGTTTATATTAGATACAAAAATAGGAATTTTAAATATTTTTAGACATCACTATTTGAATTAACTTTGTACGTCACAAAAAATTAAACATGAACGAATTAAAAATTCCTTTAAAAGTAAAAGAAGAACTGGATAAAGTTTCTAGAATAGCAGGATATTTATGGCAAAGAGAATGGGCGGAAAGAAACGCTGGGAATATATCCATAAATTTAACGTCATTTTTTGATAAAGAAGAGATACAGGGAGCAAATGAGTATGTGCCTTTCGACTTCCCTAAGGAAACAGCAGGATTTGTTATTTTTATTACAGGTACAGGTTGTTATTTAAGAGATTTGATTGATAAAATTGAAGAGGCAGCATGTATTATCCACATCAATGATGATGCAACAGGTTATTCTATTATTTGGGGTGGTAGAAAAGAAGGTTTTGCACCGACCTGTGAGTTAATTTCTCACGTTAGCATCCACCTTTTCAATACCAAGAACAATCCTTCTCATTTGGCAATTCTTCATACACATCCTCTGGAATTGATTGTGATGAGTCATCACGAATTATTTCAGAATGAAGAGAAGCTGAACTTTGCTTTATGGAGAATGTGTCCTGAAATAAGAGTTTTTGTACCAAAAGGAGTGCATTGTACGCCTTACGCTTTATCTAGTACAGAGGCTTTAGCAAAAGTTACTATTGAAGCCTTTAAAACCAGAAATATTTCTCTTTGGGAAAAACATGGGGCAACAGCAACTGGTGAGGATATAGAAAAAGCATGGGATTATTTAGATGTAGCAAATAAAGCTGCAAAACTATTACTTATGTGTTGGTCAGCTGGTTTTGAACCGGCAGGACTTTCAAAAGAACAATTAACAGAATTAGAGCAATTCACTTAAAATGTAAGTTTCATTATCAATAAAAATATACTATTATGAATAGATTAAAAGGTAGGTTACCAAAAGTTGGCATTCGTCCGGTGATTGATGGACGTGAAGCAGGTGTAAGAGAATCATTGGAAGATCAATGTATGAATATGGCTAAAGCTGCTGCAAAAATAATTGAGGAAAATCTTCGATTTCCAAGTGGTGAAAAAGTAGAATGTGTAATAGCTGATACAAATATTGGTGGAGTTGCAGAGGCAGCTATGTGTGCTGATAAATTCCAACAAGAAGGCGTTGGTGTTTCTTTAACTGTCACTCCCGCCTGGTGTTATGGAACAGAAGTTATGGACACGGATCCATTGATACCAAAAGCCGTTTGGGGTTTTAATGGTACCGAAAGACCAGGAGCAGTTTATTTGGCTGCTGCATTAGCGGGTTATTCTCAAAAAGGTTTACCTGCTTTTGGAATTTATGGTAGAGATGTACAGGATTCTGGTGATATGACTATTCCAAAAGATGTGGAAGAAAAAGTATTGCGTTTTGTAAAAGCAGGTTTAGCTGTAGCTCAAATGAAAGGTAAATCATATTTATCTTTAGGTTATAGTTCAATGGGAATTGCTGGGTCAATGGTTGATGCTAATTTTATGCAAGACTATTTAGGCGTTCGCTCAGAGTTTGTTGAATCAATTGAGGTTTTAAGAAGAATAGAAGAAGAGATATACGACAAAGAAGAGTATGAAAAAGCATTAGCATGGACTAAAGAAAATTGTAAAGAAGGTAAAGATTATAATGCTGAGAAGAGACAGGTAGATAGGAAGAGAAAAAATTATGAATGGGAAACTTCTGTAAAAATGACTTTGATCTGTCGTGATCTTATGGTTGGAAATCCAAAACTTAAAGAACTTGGACATGGTGAAGAATCATTGGGTAGAAATGCGATCATGGGTGGTTTTCAAGGTCAGCGCCAATGGACAGATTTTCAGCCTAATGCAGAT
>JADGEA010000129.1 GCA_016744615.1 Flavobacteriaceae bacterium | reverse complement strand
ATTTTATCAGAAAAAAATACAAATCCTATCAACTATATTTAGAAATGGCAAAAAAGAAAGAGGTAACCGTTGAAGACAAATTAAGAGCTTTATATGATTTACAATTGATTGATTCAAGAATTGATGAGATTAAAAATACTAGAGGTGAACTGCCTTTGGAAGTAAAAGATCTAGAGGATGAGATTGAAGGTTTGCAAACAAGACTAAATAATTTCAATACAGATATTGAAAATTTAGAAACTGCTATAGCTAATAAAAATAATAATATCAAAGAAGCAAATACTTTAACAAAGAAGTATGAGGAGCAGCAAAAAAATGTTCGTAATAATCGTGAATTTGATTCTTTATCTAAAGAGGTTGAATACCAAGAGCTTGAAATACAATTAGCTGAAAAGCACATCAAAGAATTTCAAGCCAAGATTGCTCAAAAAAATGAAATCATTGATGCCGCAAAACAAAAGATTGAGGATAGACAAGTTCATTTAAAGCATAAGCAAGATGAGTTGAATTCTATTTTGGAGGAGACTGAGAAAGAAGAGGATTTATTGAATAAAAAATCTGAAGACCTTGGTAAAATGATTGAAGAAAGATTATTAAAAGCTTATAAACGAATCAGATCTAATGTAAGAAATGGATTAGCAGTTGTAACCATTGAAAGAGGTGCATCAGGAGGTTCGTTCTTTACTATTCCTCCTCAACGTCAGGTTGAAATTGCTGCACGTAAAAAAATTATTACAGATGAGCATAGTGGTAGAATTTTAATTGATTCTCAATTAGCTGAAGAGGAAAAAAAGAAAATGTCAAAGTATATTTCTTAAACTTTTAAAACATAATTTATAAAGCCTTCAATTTTTTGAAGGCTTTTTTTATGATAGACTTTATTTGAAGAATACAATTAGAAAAAACCATAAAATTGGTAAAGATTCCATCCAAAAACTAGTATAGTATTTACTTCTGTTTTCTGTAGCTAAATTTAATAAAATAAGTGATAAAATAGTTATCAGTGCTGTTGCTATAATAGAGTTTTCAAAAACAGAAGGACTAAAAAAATCTAATAGGGAAAATATCAGTAATAAAATGGATCCCAATAATTTGGATTTTTTAACTCCAATAATTTGGGGTATGGTTTTCATTTCAGGAGTATCATGTTTAAGATCTCTAATATCAAAAGGAATTGTAACAGCAAATAAAAATATAAATCGCTGAAAAAAAGTAACCCAGACATCTTTTGTAAGTAAATAATCATTATTTATTAATGGGAACAAAACAGTAACTCCTGCCCAGGAAATTGTTATTAATATCAACTTTAAACCAGAAATATCTCTCAAATTTTTATTTTGAGGAGTAAACGGCACCACGTAAAATATAGTTGCTAAAGTAAATGGGATCAATAAAAATAAAGCTTCAGTTCTTAGCTTTAATGTCAATACTGTTAAAAATATCAAGCTGACTAAATTTAATAAAAATAATTCTATTTTATGAACTTTCGCCCAGCCAGCAAAGGTTATATAAATCTTTGAAACATCGTAGTATCGTATAAAATTATAAGAAATAAAGGTTGCAAACAGAGCAAATAAAGGAGTTGTGTTTTCTTGAATACCAAATTCAATCAATGTAATTTTAGTAAGACAAAAAGCTGCAACTGAAACATGTATATAACTATTAATATAAAATTCAAAAAACCTTTTCAAAAAAATCATTTTAAATTATTCAATTGCGTAAATATCATATAAAAATAATATATTTTCGCAATAATATTTATAATTAAAAATTAAACAGATGAAATTTATATGTATTACTTTAATGGTTTTCACACTTGTCTCTTCTAATTTATATAGTCAAACTCTTGGATCTGGAGAAGCTGGTTTATCAGATAAAAATCCTGTAAAAATGGATAAACCAATTCGATTTTCACAATATAAAAATGGTTCTTTTCTTTTTGTTGATTTTAATAATTATGCTGTAAGAGAAGTGAATGAGAAAGGGCAGGTTAAAACACTTTTTGGTAGTTCGGACAAAAAAGGTTTTAAGGATGGGTATGCAAAGGATGCTATGTTTGACGGGATTCATGGTGTTGCTTACGATAAAAAAAATGATATTATTTATATAGCCAGTGCTTCTAGTAATGTGATTCGAAAAGTTACTAAAAAGAATAATGATTTTTTTGTTAAAACTATTGCAGGAACACCTCAGGAAAAAGGATTTGTTGATGGAGCTGCAAACCATGCTAAATTCAATTCTCTTCACGAAGTTTTATACAAAGATAATGGAGATGTTTTTATGCTTGATATAGGTAATGCTAAAATCAGAAAGTTAAAAAACGGAATAGTAAGTAGTGTTGTTGGAAAAGATTCTCTTACAAGTATAAAAGTAGATTGGAAATACCCAATTGATATGGCTTTTGATGGTGATGATATTGTAGTTTGTGATGCAGGTAATGGTAATATTTACAGATTTACACCCGGTAAAGGAATTAAAAAATTAGAATTAAGTCAGCCTTTAAAAATGCCCCATGGCATAACAGCCGATGGAAAAGGGAATTTATATGTTGCTGATATGGGAGCAAATGCCGTTTATAAAATAGAAAATGATCATACAGTTACTAAAATAAATGCTACAAAAGAAAATGGTTTTGATAAATTAAACAAACCAGCTGATGTTATCATTGTAAATGGAATTTTATGGGTAGCAGATTTATATAATCACCAATTAAAACAACAAAAATTATAATTTTTCATTCACAAAATGTTAATGGTTTTTATTAATTTTACCATACCAAATAAAGAACTATTTTATGCAAACAGATTCATTTGTTATCCGTCATCTTGGTCCAAGAAAAGATCAAGTGCAGGAGATGTTAAAATCTCTCGGCTTAAATTCTGCTAAAGAATTGATATTCAATACAATACCAGATGATATTTTATTGAAAGAACCATTGAATTTACCTGAGGCAATGAGCGAAAATGAATTTGCTTCTCATATTCAAAAATTAGGTTCAAAGAATAAATTATTCAAAACGTACATTGGCTTAGGATATCATGCCACAACTTTACCAGCAGTGATCCAAAGAAATATTTTTGAAAATCCGAGTTGGTATACTTCATACACACCTTACCAAGCAGAGATATCTCAAGGAAGATTAGAAGCTTTATTAAATTACCAAACTGTAATTACAGGTCTTACTGGTTTACCACTTGCTAATTCGTCTTTATTAGATGAAGGAACTGCTGCAGCTGAAGCAATGATTATGTTATTCAATGGAAGAAGTAGAAGTCAGAAAAAAGCAAATGCTAATAAGTTTTTTGTTTCTGAAGAGGTACTTCCTCAAACGATTGATATTTTGAAAACTAGATCAGAACCTTTACAAATAGAATTGGTTTTAGGTGATCATGAAAAGATTGATCTGGATGAAAACTTTTTTGGTGCAATTGTTCAATATCCTGCCAAACAAGGTGAGATATACGATTATACTGATTTTATAGGTAAAGCACATCAAAAAGAAGTGAAGGTTGTTGTAGCAGCCGATATATTAAGTCTGGCAATTTTGAAATCACCAGCTGAGATGGGAGCTGATGTTGCGGTTGGAACAACACAACGTTTTGGAATTCCGTTAGGTTTTGGTGGTCCACACGCAGGTTATTTTGCAACACATGATGAATATAAAAGATTAATTCCCGGAAGGATAATTGGTATCACCGTTGATACTGATGGAAATCGTGCTTTGCGAATGGCATTGCAA
This sequence comes from Flavobacteriaceae bacterium, assembly GCA_016744615.1. Taxonomy (GTDB): domain Bacteria; phylum Bacteroidota; class Bacteroidia; order Flavobacteriales; family Flavobacteriaceae; genus Lutimonas. The sequence continues at coordinate 9,245 of JADGEA010000129.1, read as the reverse complement.
ACTCGTGAGCAACATATTAAAAGAGAAAGAGCAACTTCAAATATCTGTACTGCACAAGTTTTACTAGCTGTAATGGCTGGAATGTTTGCTGTTTATCACGGTCCGGATGGAATAAAATATATTACCCAGCAAATTCACTCTTTGACCAATATTTTGAATAGCGCTTTATTAAAATTAGGCTTAAAGCAAACAAATAATGTGTTCTTTGATACCTTAAAAATTAAAGTAACCAATGTTGAAAAAGTAAAAAGAATAGCAGAAGAAAAAGAAGTCAATTTTTTATATATCAATAAAAAAACAATTGGGATATCGATAAATGAAACAACTACTTTTTCTGATATTGAAGAGATTATTAATATTTTAGCCCACGCAGAGAATTTATATTCACATAAAATAACTGAATATTTAGCGGATGTTTCCATTCCTAAAAACTTACAAAGAAAATCTGAATATCTAACCAATAAAGTTTTTCATAGCTATCATTCAGAAACTGAAATGATGCGTTATATCAAAAGGTTGGAACGTAAGGATATTTCTTTAACGGACTCGATGATCTCATTAGGTTCGTGTACAATGAAATTAAATGCAGCAACTGAGATGTTACCTTTAAGTATGAGTAACTGGAATTCAATCCATCCCTTTGTTCCGGTAAATCAGGCACAGGGTTATCATGAAATGCTTAAAGGATTGGAAGAACAGTTGAATGTGATCACGGGTTTTGCAGCAACTTCACTTCAACCAAATTCTGGTGCTCAGGGAGAATATACAGGATTAATGGTGATTAGAGCCTTTCACAAATCAAATGGAGATACAGAAAGGAATATTTGTCTGATCCCTGCTTCTGCACATGGAACAAATCCGGCATCAGCCGTAATGGCAGGAATGAAAGTTGTGGTTACCAAAACCTCTGAAACGGGTAATATTGATGTAGAAGATTTACGCGAAAAAGCAATAAAATACAAAGATAATCTTGCAGCATTGATGGTGACCTATCCTTCAACACATGGTGTTTTTGAATCTGCAATTCGTGAAATTACTGAGATTATCCATAGTAATGGTGGGCAGGTTTATATGGATGGTGCAAATATGAATGCACAAGTTGGTTTAACAAATCCGGCTACTATTGGAGCTGATGTTTGCCACTTGAATTTACATAAAACCTTTGCAATTCCACATGGAGGAGGAGGACCGGGTGTCGGTCCGATATGTGTTGCGCAACATCTTGCAAAATTCTTACCATCAAATCCTGTTGTTAAAACAGGAGGAATGAAAGCAATAACAGCTGTATCTGCTGCTCCTTTCGGATCTGCATTGGTAGATTTGATTTCCTATAGTTATATCAAAATGTTGGGAAGTAAAGGTTTAACTAAGTCCACCACATTTGCCATTTTAAATGCAAATTATTTAAAGTCAAGATTAGAGAAGCATTATAAAATATTGTATGCAGGTGAAAGAGGATTTGCGGCCCATGAAATGATTGTTGATTTTAGAGAGTTTAAGCAAAAGGGAATTGAAGTTACCGATATAGCAAAAAGATTGATGGATTATGGTTTTCATGCTCCAACAGTATCTTTTCCTGTTGCCGGAACATTGATGATAGAGCCAACAGAAAGTGAGAATAAAGTAGAAATAGATAAATTTGCAGATGCATTGATCCAGATCAAAAATGAAATTGATGCTTTTGATACGAATAAAGATTCTGTACTTAAAAATGCGCCACACACGCAGGCAATGATAACCAGTGATGATTGGAATTATTCGTACAGTAGAAAAGAAGCTGCTTTTGCTTTGGATTATATTGCTGATAATAAATATTGGCCAAGAGTGAGAAGAGTGAATGAAGCTTACGGTGATCGGCATTTAGTTTGTTCGTGTATACCAACAGAAGATTATATTGAAGATTAAAATGATTTCTAGTTGTGTAAAAAAAGGCGGGCATTGCCTGCCTTTTTTTGTATGAAAACAATTTGAGAAGCGTATTTGATTTAAAAAATTCTATATTCAAACTTTTTTAACTCTGTAATAAATCAAATTATTGTATTTTTGCGTTTCTAAAAAAAAAATAGAATTCAATTAACGGTATGATGATTTTCCTTTGGAAAAAGAAGATGCGAAATGCCCCTTTGATTTAAGAATAAAGACCACCGTTAAGAAAAATAAAAAACAAAGACATGAAAAAAATAACAAAACAAACTTATATAGATTGGTATAAAGACATGCTGTTTTGGAGGAAATTTGAAGATAAATTGGCTGCAGTCTATATACAACAAAAAGTAAGAGGTTTTCTACATTTGTATAATGGGCAGGAAGCTGTACTGGCAGGAGCTTTACATGTAATGGATCTTAGTAAAGATAAAATGATCACAGCATATAGAAATCACGTTCAGCCAATAGGTATGGGAGTCGATCCTAAGCGTGTTATGGCTGAGTTATATGGTAAAGAAACCGGTACTTCTTATGGTATGGGTGGTTCTATGCATATTTTTTCAAAGGAAAAAGGTTTTTATGGAGGTCACGGTATTGTAGGTGGTCAGATCCCGTTAGGTGCTGGTATTGCTTTCGCGGATAAATACCATGACAGAAAAGCAGTTACATTAACTTATTTTGGTGATGGTGCTGCACGTCAGGGTTCTTTACATGAAACTTTTAATATGGCAATGTCATGGAAATTACCTGTTGTTTTTATAGTAGAAAATAATGGTTATGCGATGGGTACTTCTGTTGAAAGAACAGCTAACCATACAGATATTTGGAAATTAGGTTTGGCTTATGAAATGCCTAGTGAGCCAGTTGATGGGATGAATCCGGTGGCAGTAGCAAAAGCAATGGACAAAGCTATTTCTCATGCAAGAAGTGGAAAAGGACCATATTTTTTAGAGATGAAAACTTATCGTTATAGAGGTCATTCCATGAGTGATGCTCAAAAATATAGAACAAAAACAGAAGTTGCAGAGTATAAAAAAATTGATCCTATTTCTCAGGTGTTAACAGTGATACAAGATAAGAAATACCTTACGGCTGAAGAAATTCAGGCAATCAATGAAGATATAAAAGCAAGAGTAATAGCATGTGAAAAATTTGCTGATGAATCTCCGTATCCAAAGAAACAACAGTTGTATGACATGGTGTATGAGCAAGAAAATTACCCGTTTTTAAAGCATCGTCTTTAAGTTTAAATTATTAAATTATTTTAAAAAAGATTATTATGGCTGAAATTATAACCATGCCCAGATTAAGCGATACAATGACCGAAGGTGTTGTTGCATCCTGGCTTAAAAATATTGGAGATACAATTGTTGAAGGTGATATATTGGCCGAGATTGAAACAGATAAAGCCACCATGGAGTTTGAATCTTTTCATGAAGGTACATTGCTTTATATTGGTGTTAAAGAAGGAGAAGCAGCAAAAGTTGATTCTTTACTTGCTATCATTGGTGAAAAAGGGGAAGATATTGCTGCATTGATCAATGATATTTCTTTACCTGTAGAAGCAGAGGGAAAAGTAGAGGATGCAGAAAAAGAAGGAGCAAAGGTTGAAGAATCTTCTCCAGATGTTGCAATTCCAGAAGGAATTGAAATTATTACTATGCCTAAATTGAGTGATACCATGGAGGAAGGAACCGTTGCAAAATGGTTGAAAAATATAGGAGATGTTATTGAAGAAGGTGAGATTATCGCTGAAATAGAGACAGATAAAGCAACAATGGAGTTCGAGTCATTCCATAATGGAACACTTTTATATATTGGTGTGACAGAAGGTAATTCTGCTAAGATAGATTCTGTTTTAGCAATTATTGGTAAAGAAGGAACTGATGTTTCAAAGATTGTTGAATCTATTGGAACTTCTTCAATGAGTGCTGAAGCCGAAGAGGTAAAGAAAGTTAAACCTGCTCAAACAGAGAAAAAAACATCACCAGAAATTGCAAGAAGTGTCGCAAAAACAGTAGTTAAAAGGAGTAATTCTGATGGTAGGATCATAGCTTCACCTTTAGCTAAAAAATTAGCTGAAGAAAAAAATATTGATCTGCAATATGTTCAAGGTACTGGTGAAGGAGGAAGAATTATTAAAAGGGATATAGAAAATTATTCTGCACCTGTAGGGGGCAATGCTCATGCAGCATTTGTTCCATCCGGACAAGAAAGTTTTGAAGATATTTCAAACTCGCAAATGCGTAAGGTGATTGCCCGCAGATTGGGTGAGTCAAAATTTACTGCACCTCATTATTACCTGAATGTTGAATTTAATATGGATAACTCAATAGCATTCAGAGAACAATACAATTCTATTCCTGATACAAAAATATCATTTAACGATATTGTTGTAAAAGCAACAGCTTTGGCTTTGAAACAGCACCCACAAGTAAATTCACAATGGTTTGATGATAAAATGAGATTAAATCATCATGTTCATATTGGTGTTGCAGTGGCTGTTGAAGATGGTTTGGTTGTTCCTGTATTGAAGTTTGCAAACGAACAAAACCTTACTCAAATTAATGTACAGGTTAAAGATTTTGCCAGAAGAGCAAGAGATAAAAAATTAGCACTGGATGAAATGGAAGGAAGTACTTTTACTATTTCTAATCTGGGAATGTTTGGTATTATTGATTTTACTTCGATTATTAATCAGCCAAACTCAGCCATATTATCAGTTGGAGCTATCGTGCAAAAACCAATTGTAAAAGATGGTAATATCGTAGTTGGAAACACCATGAAACTTACTTTGGCATGTGATCATAGAACCGTAGACGGAGTTACAGGAGCTTTATTCTTGCAATCTTTAAAAGGTTTTATTGAAAACCCGGTAACGATGTTGGTATAAAATATGATGGATGGGTTGAATTAGAAACCTATGGAAGAGACCCATTTTAATTATGTTAGCCAAATAGAATTTATTAAGCTATGGATTTAAGGAGAATAAATTAATCATGGGATTGATTAGAAATTTTTTTGTTGTTATCATATTGATTTCGATATTTTTTTCTTGTAGTAGTGATGATGCTCCACAAAATAGAGTGCTTATTTTTGGGTGGTATGCAGATTCATCCTGTGGTGGTGATTGTTCTCAAATTTATAAAATTGATAGTGAAAAAGTTTTTAAGGATATTGATTTTAATTATCCTGAAGGTAATTATTTTGAAGGAAATTTTAAAGAAATCACCACTGTAAATTATAAAGATATCGTAGTATTGCTCAATCAGTTACCAGAAGAGTTACTTGGTGAGCCTAACGGATATTTAGACTGTTCTGATTGTACAGATGAACGAGGTGGATTTTATCTAGAATATAGCGCTGACAAGATTCATAAAACATGGCGATTTCGCAATGCTCAATATCCTTCTTATATGGAAAGTTACAGAAGCCTTTTGTTAGATAAATTAGCAGAATTGAATAGTAACTAATTTTATAATTGAAAAACCATTCACTTTTGAGTGAATGGTTTTTTATTTTTAATAAATTGGAAGATTATTTGTATTACTTACTGGTATTTATAGCAAAAGCATCCACAGGATTTTCAAATGCAATAAAAATGATATAAGGACCTGCATCACCACATTTTGCAGTATGAGGTTTTTTTGATGAACCATAAGCATAAGACCCTACTTTCATTACTTGTGTGGTTTCATCTTCATAAGTTATTTCCAATTCTCCTGATAAGAGAATCATTCTTTCCGGAGAATTATGCCAATGATTTGGAATTTTTGAATTGGCTTTTATTCTAAATAAAACATCCACATTAGGTTTTGTTGGATCGCCATGTAATATCGAAATATTACAGATCAAGCATTATTATTAGGGACTACTATACTATTTAGGTGATTTGATCTGATTCCAGATCTTGATTTCATCATCATAAGTTAAACCCTCTTTAACCTCGACATTGAGTCCGTCACTTACCCCTAGTATAATATCTTTTCTTTCAAATTCTTTCTCTCCTGTTTTAATTTCAACAAATGGTTTTTTTGTTTTTGGATCAAATTGAACCAATGCTTCCTTTACGGATAGTACACTATCTACTTTTGCTAAAATAATAGATGCATTTGCACTAAGGCCAGCTCGGATAAAAATGGAGTCTTGTTTTTTAAGAGTCGCTTTTATTTCAAATTGTATTGCTCCATTATCTAATTTTCCTTTCGGAGCAATATAATCTAATACCGCATCAAATGATGAATTTTCAATGGCACCAACTGTAATTTCAAGAGGTAAGCCTTCTTTTATCTTACCCACTTCTGATTCATCTACCTTTCCTTCAAAGATCATTTTGTTTACATCTGCTAAAGTCGCGATGGTAGTTCCTTCATTAAAATTATTACTTTCAATTACTTGATTACCTACTTCTACAGGCATTTCTAAGACCATTCCGGAAACGGTTGACCTGATCAATGTGTTAGCAGATTTACCTAGTCCTTTGGTAGATCCGGTCTTTACAATATCATAGTTTTGATTTGCTGCTGTATATGTTTGCATAGCTTGTTTGTAAGTCACTTCTGCACGTTCCAGTTCTTGTCTGGAAATTACTCCTTTATCAAACAAAGAATTTTGACGGTCAAAATTTTGTTTTTCGTTATCCAAAGAGATTTTTGCAGTTTGAATAGCATTTTTTGCTTTATTTAAAGAAGATAAATTCGGGATGATCTTAATTTTTGCGATCAGATCATTTGCTTTTAACAAATCACCACCTTCTACATAAATTTCTTCTATAATTCCAGATATATTAGGTTTAATTAAAACTTCCTCCAAGGGTAAAATACTACCTGTTGCCACTGTTTTTTTGATGATCGTTTTCTTACTTGGTTTTTCAGTTTTGTAAACTACAGGGTCTTCTGCATTTTTTTTATATAAATAATACATAGCTCCTGAAAAAGAAACTGCGATCAAGATTAAAATAAAAATGGTTACTGTTTTTTTCATGCGTTTTTATTTAATTTTTTAAATATTTATTATTCAGATCTAAGTGCATCCACTGGTTTCAATTTGATAGCTGTTTGCGCAGGTATTAAACCAGCCAACAATCCTGAAATCAATAGAATAACTAATGCAGATACGATTACTCTTAAATTAACACTTGGGTTTGCAAACATATCAATTGGACCGCTCATGTCAAGTATATAATTGAGTATATATATCAATAAAGCTCCAAAAACGATTCCTGCCATTCCGGATATAATAATTAGAAATACAGATTCTGTTAAGATCTGACTTCTGATATTTTCTGGTGAAGCTCCTAATGCTCTTCTAATTCCAATTTCTTTTGTTCTTTCTTTAACTACAATAAGCATAATATTACTTACGCCAATTACACCTGATAGTAAGACCAGAATACCCACAAAATAGGCAATGACTTGAAGTGCCATAAACAAGTTTTCTACTTTTCTGTATTGTTCATACAAATCAAAATGACCGATTGCTCTTGCATCGTCAGGATGAATTTTATGGTTCTTTTTTACGATATTGAATATCTTATCTTTGATATCGGTTATGGGAGTTCCGTCATTTGCGGTAATGGCCATCCAACCAACTCTGTCACCCATATTAAAGGCCTGAGAAAAGGAAGTAAACGGAATGTAGATCTGCTTTTGATCTTCTTCTCCATTACCGCCTGAAGCTTTTTTCTTGTAGGTGCCAATAACCATAAAATTTACACCTTGAATTTTTATATAGGTTCCGATAGGTGATTCGCCTTTTTCATACAAGCCACTTTGCACACCTTCACCAATGATGGCTACTTTTCTTTTTTCATCAATATCACCATAATTGATAAACCTGCCGGAAGTAATATCCATTGGATCCTGATTGATGATCTCTGGGTAATCACCATATACATTATAAGCTCCAGTATTTAAACCTCTTACCACATTGTTAGCCCCGTTAAAACCACCTAATTGATTTCGTGGTGAAATAAATCTTAAATCAGGTACATTTTGCCTGATGTCTGCCACATCACTCGTTCTGTAATTAAATCTTCTTCCTTTTGGCATGCCCTGGTAAGATTTGGAGACTCTGCGTGTCCACATAAACATGGTATTGGTAGCAATATCTCCAAAATCCTGTCTGATACCATTTTCAAGACCTTTTCCAGCAGACAACAGTAATATCAGAATAAAAATTCCCCAGAAAACACCAAAAGCAGTCAATAAAGTTCTCAACCAGTTACTGGTAAGCACTTCTAATATTTCGCTCCATCTATCTCTGTTAAACATAATTTATTCGTCTTTTAAGGCTTCAATTGGTAGAATATTTGCAGCTCTCCATGCAGGGATAAATCCTGCTAAGGAACCGGAAACAACCAGTAAAATAACCATTGTAAGTGCTATTCTTAAATCAACAGACGGGTTTAAAATATAATCAACTTCAACATTTGGTCCTACTATTTCCAACAAGCCCATACTTAAAAACAGGCCTACAAAACCAGCTATGGTAGTCACAAAAATAGATTCCTTCATGATCATACTAATAATTGACCATGGTTTAGCGCCTAATGCTTTTCGAATTCCTATTTCTCTGGTACGTTCCTTTACAATGATCAACATGATATTACTAACTCCAACAACACCAGCAATGATGGTACAGATACCAACGAACCAGAAAAAAAATGCAATACTATTGGTTAATGTATAAAACCTCTTTGCTTCATCCAACATGTTATGAACGTTAATGGCACTGTTATCATCTGGTGAAACAGTATGTGCTTGTTGTAAGTATTGCTTTATTTCTTTGGTGAATATTTGAGAAGCTGCAAATGCTTTTTTAAAGCTTTCTTCTGGTTTTAGCGTAAAACCCATACTATTAATTCTGTTCTTTCCGTTGAAAACAGTTTGTGCTGTTGAAATTGGAATAATCAATCTATTTTCTTCTCTTTCTCCTGCTTCATCTGTATATACACCAACTATCTTAAAATTGATCCCTGCCAGCTGAAGGTACTCATGAAGAGGATCTTCTACATTTTTGAGTAATTCTCTTTTTATTTTACTACTGATAACAACAACTTTAGTCTTATTCTGCACATCAGCATAATTCAAATAACGTCCCATTACCATTTTTTGATTTTCTATCTGCTGAAAACCAGGACTAACTCCTTGAATAGAGTAGGAACCGGATTCTTTTTTGTAGTTAATGGTACCACCAACTCTCAATAGTTCAGATTTATATTCAATTTGATCCTGATAAGCTTTCTCAATATATTCGAAGTTTGAGTTTTGAAGCCTGATGCGTCTTCCCGGATTCAAACCTTTATACTCCTTGGTTGT
>JADGEA010000338.1 GCA_016744615.1 Flavobacteriaceae bacterium | reverse complement strand
GGTGCGTATTACTTTGATGGTGTAGATGATTACATTGATGGTGGAAACAATGCAATATTAAATGGTAATTGGAATGGAGTTAGCTTATCAGCTTGGATTAAGCCCTATTCTCATACTGCTGGTGTACAACAGATAGTGGGAAAATGGGCAGTCAGCGTTCAAAATGATCATTATGCTTTATTTATACATGGTAATAGGTTGCTTATTGCAGTAGCTGATGGAGCAAGAGGTGAAAGCGGTAGATATGGAAAAACCATATTAAAACCAAATAATTGGTATCATGTAGTGGGGGTTTGGAAAAATAATAGGGAATATAATCTATATGTTAATGGAATAATTGAGGGAACCCATACACAAGATGGTAATGGGATCAATATAAAATCTCCAATTACTTTAAAAATTGGAAGGGAAAAGATTGGAGTAAATAGAGCTTTTCACGGCATTATTGATGATGTTAGTGTTTACAACCGCGCCCTAAGCGATAACGAAATTCAACAACTCTACAATAATGCAAGCAATCAAACCAAAAATTGTAAAGCAAACTTACTAGATCAAAAATTAGAAATTCCTTGTGTCAGAGTACCAAATGTGATTGTTGGTGGAGCTGATATTTATTCAGTTGATTTGATAAACGCACCATTCAGCAAGCGTTTTGATGTTGATGTTAATACACTGAAAAAACACACATTTCAAGATTCTTGTTTGGCAGATTACAGTTTACAAACAGGGGGTTTAAATTTGCCTTGTGTAAATGTGCCTAATGATAGGGATTATGTTATGAAAATGCAGCAGAGAGCTGGTACGTTGGTATTTGACTTGATTGATACTAAATAAGCCATGTTGCGTAGGTTGGGCTGACGAAAGGAAGCCCAACATTTCACCATTCTTCTACGATTAGTTGGGCTTCCTTTCGTCAGCCCAACCTACAATGCGTAACATGAGTTATTATATCATAAACTAATGTATGGTAGCGGTAAGCTTTCTTCAAATTTATTATTTTTCACTATTTTATACTATTATGAATTTTGAACTTAAAAACATAGGTGCGATTAAACAAGCCAAGATAGAACTTGGTGAATTGACCGTTATTTGCGGCAAAAACAATACTGGCAAAACATATATAACTTATTCAATATATGGCTTTTTATACAATTCTCTATTCATGGCAGTAGAGGAATTAAATGAACTTTATACCAAACAACTTAAAGATATTTTTAATGTTAATGCCGAAGAATTTTCTAATGCAAAATTTAATATTGATATTGATTCTATTAAACATCCAGATAGCCTTCCATCTCCATTTATTATCTCTGCGGAAAGAACAGGTATCCAACTTTTCCAAAAGGAATTGGATAAAAACAAAAATGAATTAATCAAGACATTAACCAAAACTCGTAATCTTGACTTGTTAGAACAAAATATTGCGCGTTTTGCCTTACCAATTGAGGAAAATATTAATTTTGTCAGAGACAGTGATAATGTAATTAAATCAAATAGTTTTTTGAAACAAGAATACCCAGAATTAATTACTTATATTGAAGATATGTTAGGAGTTAAATATGAAATTATAGATGGGCGGAAAGTTATAATAGACAAAACCACCAATCGGGTATTGCCGCATTATATGTCTTCAACATCGGTTCGAGCTTTATTTGATTTACATATGTGGCTCAAACACAAAGCCAAAAAAGGCGACATCCTGTTTATAGATGAACCCGAATTGAATTTACATCCAGAAAACCAAGTTAAAATAGCGCGATTATTGGTGAAATTAATTAATGCTGGCATCAAGGTATTTGTTACCACCCATAGCGATTACATTATCAAAGAACTGAATAATTTATTGATGTTTGCCAATGATTTTCCAGAAAAATCAGATATTATGAATCAATATGATTATACGCAAAATGATATTTTAAAGGCAAAGGATTTAAGGGCTTATATTACTCATTCAAATGGTACAGCTTTGCCGGTAGAAACGGATGAATATGGCATGATACAAAGTGGTTTTGACGAGGCAATTGTTCAGACTAATGAAATTTCAAATCAAATTATTTCGGCTATCGACAATTTGTTAGAATCATGAAATTACATAATCTTATCAATCCTGAATTTGAATTAGTTGTCAAAAATAATGCCGTCAAAATTGAAGAAGAACAAACCGAAACAGATACTTTAAAAGAAGTTAAAATTACTCAATTGCCAGAAAATATCTTTGTTTTCAGCATAGATAAAAAAAATATCAGAATCTGCAAAGGAAAAGAAAGCTGTTCTGGCAATAAAGGTAAATCCCACAACCATTTTTTAAATGATCAAAACGATAGAATTAATAAAGTATGTGATTGTATAATCTTCTATTATGAAAAAAATTATTTGGACTTGTTTTTTTGTGAATTAAAATCTAAAAAACCTAAAGTTTTCCAATATGAAACTCAATTAATAAACTCTAAGCTGTTCATAGATTATCTATTTATCTTGTTTGAGCAATTTTATAAAAATGAGAATCTTCAAATCAGAAATGTAAAGTACATTTTGTTTCATATAGATAAAAAACGTCCAACTCAAACTAACAAAGCTCTAAGAAATAAAGTAAAAATAGAAAATCCATCACCAACAATAGAAAAGATGCAACATTACCCAGAAAGACAAATTGTTAAATATCCTTTTCAAAAGACAATGTATAATCATGTAACATGGAAAGATTTAGTCAACAATTCCAGTAATTAAAAGATTTGCCCCTTTCCTGCTGATACTAAGACACCTAATCAGGGAATTATCCCTTGGCTTGGTGATGGCTTTGATCGTGAACGTATTAAGGTTATTAGTTGTCTGAATGGGCAGAAAGTTGTTAATGGCGGTGGTGAAGTTAGTTTAAATGCTACACAGGTTGGCGGTAAATTTTTACT
>JADGEA010000337.1 GCA_016744615.1 Flavobacteriaceae bacterium | reverse complement strand
CTTGGGTATAAAATCAAACTAAAAATAAGATTTTGGTATTCAATTGGAACCAAATTATTAGTAATCCAAAGAAATAATTCTATACTCCAAAAAGTTAACATATAAATAAAACCGATAAATGAAGGTATCGTTAAAAGTACTTTTTCGAAATTATTCATCTTTATAATTATAACTTTTTGTTTTTTCAGAAAAGAAGATTATCTTTTATATAGTAAATAAGATTCTCGCATTTTATCGTAGGATTCTAAATCCTTTAACCAAGTTTTTCTTATTTCTCTATACGTATACCCTTTTTCAATTTGTTCTTGTAATTGTGTAGTTCCAGCTAATTTAGCGAAGAAAGGAGTAAAGAAATCTTTCTTTTTTCCGGTTGAGGTATAGGCTTCAATCAACCATTCTAGATTTATTTTGTTGAGTCTTGTATTTTCTCTTAAATCCTTTCCTTGGCATAATTCATTTTTAAATTTTGGGTACTTAGAGCCTTCATTTGCTTGTGGCGTAAAAGTAAAGGGATAGTGTTCTTTTGAAAGATTAGGTCCTCCAAAGATTTGAAATTGCATTTCGGTACCACGTCCAGCACTTAATGGGGTTCCTTCAAAGAAGCAAAGACTAGGGTATAAATTTATAGAAACATCGTTAGGTAAATTGGGTGATGGTTTAATGGGTAAAGAGTATTCTGTTTGATGGGTATAATTTTTCAATTTAATAATGGTTAATTCACATTTCACAGAATTTGCTAACCAGTCCTGGCCATTAATCATTTGGGCAAACTCACCGATGGTCATACCGTGAACCACCGGAATAGGGTGCATTCCCACAAATCCCATATGTTGTTTTTCTAAAATGGGGCCATCTATATAATGTCCGTTTGGGTTTGGGCGATCTAATATCAATAATGGAATGTTAGCTTCAGCACAAGCTTCCATCATATAATGTAAAGTCGAGATATAAGTATAAAAACGAGCGCCTACATCTTGAATATCAAAAATCATCATTTCGATACCTTGTAATTGTTCTTTAGATGGTTTTTTGTTTTTTCCGTAAAGCGAAATAATGGGCAAACCAGTTTTAGTATCAACACCATCTTTCACCACTTCGCCAGCATCAGCTTTTCCTCTAAAACCATGTTCAGGAGCAAAAACGCTTTTTATGCTTACTTTTTCCTTGTATAGATAATCTACTAAATGCAATCTTAAATCTATTTTCTCCTGAATACCATTTTCGTAGTGATCTACATTCTTTAAATATAAAACAGAAGTTTGATTGGCAACAACACCAATTTTCTTCCCTTTTAATAAAGGCAGATATGCATCTACTTGATCAGCTCCTAAGACAATTTCTTTTACAATTGCCTCCGTTTTAGGTATTCTAATAACTTCAGAAGGGGTAGATTCTTTTTCAGATTGACTTTTACAGCAAAAACAAGTAAGTATTGTGAAAGCTACCAATAAGAAATGTGTATTTTTGAAAACAGATAAAGTCATAAAGAATTTCGTGAATTTTGAATTTTTCATCGCCAAGCGAATTGTTTCCGCAAGGGAGTATAAAAATAGTATTTCATCACCAATAATAAAAATTGCTATTGTATCTATTGCAATTGGTTTTATTACGATGTTAATATCTATTGCTACTGGTGTTGGCCTTCAGAAAAAAATTCATGAAAAAGTATCAGCCTTTAATGGAGATGTGATTATTTCAAATTTCGACACTAATTTCTCCAATGACTCACAGAACCCCATATCAAAAACTCAAGATTTTTACCCTGAATTTAAAATCGTTGAAGGTATCAAACACATCCAAGCTACTGCTTCAAAAGGTGGGGTTATAAGAACTGCTACAGATTTTGAAGGGATTGTAATAAAAGGAGTAGGGGCAGATTATAATTGGGAATATTTTTCAGATTTTTTAGTGGAAGGAAACTTACCAAATTACACTGAAAGCTTAAATGAAGAAATATTAATTTCAGAATACTTAACAAAACGATTGAACTTAAAAGTAGGAGATAAAGTAACGACCTTCTTTTTCAGAGAAGACAGTTCGAAAATCCCGCGTAGTAGAAGCTTTGTAATATCTGGTATTTATAGTAGCGGATTTCAAGAGTTTGATGAAAAATTTGTAATTGCAGACATTCGTCATATTCAGCGATTAAACAAATGGACTGAAGATGAAATTGGGTCTTTTGAAGTTTTTATAGAAGATTTTGATCAAATAGACGATATCGGAAATCAAGTTTATAATGAAATTAATAGCTTCTTGGATTCACAAACCATTAAAGAACGATACTACTCAATTTTTAAATGGTTGGAATTATTTGATTTTAATATCATTCTGATTATTGGAATTATGGTTTTAGTAGCAGGCATCAATATGATAACTGCATTATTGGTGTTAATATTGGAACGTACCCAAATGATAGGTGTTTTAAAAGCTTTGGGTAGTAGTGATAAAAGTGTGCGTAAAATTTTTATTTACAATGCTATGTATTTGGTAGGTATAGGGTTGTTTTGGGGAAATATTATTGGTTTAGGGTTGTTATTTCTTCAAAAACAATTTAAATTAATCACTTTAGATCCTTCTATTTATTATGTAACAGAAGCACCAGTTTATTTGGATATTGGATACATATTGTTATTAAACATAGGTACTGTATTACTTTGCTTAGCTATGTTGTTAATTCCTTCATTTATAGTTACTAAAATTGCTCCTGTAAAGGCAATGCGATTTGAGTAAAAAAAATGTAACATAAGTCCACTCCTAAAAGTAATACCTCGAAATTGCTTAAAGTCTTTTTAGGTTTTATATTTTTGCACCGCATTTATATGACCTATGGAATACGCTAAAAACATACTTGAAACTATTGGAAATACTCCATTAGTTAAAATCAATAAAATTACTGAAGAACTGCCTTGT
>JADGEA010000128.1 GCA_016744615.1 Flavobacteriaceae bacterium | reverse complement strand
AAAGTAGTTTTGGCTGATGAGCCAACAGGAGCTTTGGATTCTTCTACTTCAAATTCTGTAATGGAATTATTAAAAGAGATCAATCGTGAAGGAATGACTGTTTTTGTAATTACACATGAGGAAGATATCGCTGCTGAAACAGATAGAATTGTTCGATTAAAAGATGGTATCATCATCAGTGATGAAAAAGTAATCAAAAAAGTAAAAGTATAATTTATGTTTAGTTTAGATCGTTGGATTGAGATTTTTCAAACGATACGTAAAAATAAATTACGTACTGCTTTATCTGGTTTTACCATAGCCTTTGCCATATTATTATTTACACTTTTATTTGGTATTGGTAATGGTTTGAAAAATACTTTTAAAAGAGAGTTTGCAAAAGATTCGATGCTATCTATTTATATTTGGACTGGAAAAACTACAAAACCATTTAAAGGACTACAAAGTGGCAGAAGGATCCAATTTAAAAATGATGATTATAAATTTTTGGTAGATAAGTTTGGAGATAGAATGCAAACTATTAGTCCTAGAATTCAGAGAAATGTTCAGGCTATCTATAAAGGAGAACAAAATAATTATACACTTAGAGCTGTTTACCCCAATTATTTAGTATTAGAATCTGCCGAAATTGAAAGTGGAAGATTTTTAAATATGTTAGATCTTCAAAAAAGATCAAAAGTAATTGTAATTGGTAGATTGGTTGAAAAAGATTTATTTGGACAATTGAGTGCTTTAGGTAAGGAAATTAATTTAGGAGGAATCTCTTATCGTGTGATTGGTACTTTTTCAGACCCTGGAGGTGATAATGATGAAAGATATATTTACGGACCATTTACAACAGTACAGAGATTATATGGCAATAAGGATGAACTAGGTGAATTCGGTTTAACCTATGACCCAAAGCTTAGTGTAGATGAAGCCATCATGTTTGGTAATCAGCTTGGCAAAGCATTAAAAGAAAAGCATAGTGTAGATCCAAGAGATCAGGGAGCTATTAGAGTTAATAATTATGCTGAAGGAAATAAACAAGTTTCAATGATGATGCTGGTTTTAAATCTAATAATTTTATTTATTGGTATTGGAACTTTAATTGCAGGTGTAATTGGAATTAGTAATATAATGGTGTATATAGTTAAAGAACGGACTAAAGAATTAGGTATTAGAAAAGCACTGGGAGCAACTCCTAAATCAATAATTGGGATGATTATGTTGGAATCTGTATTTATTACAACAATTTCAGGGTATATAGGCTTATTAATTGGAACAACCATTTTGAAATTTATTGGAGATAGTTTAGAAGAATATTTTATTGTAGATCCAAGTGTTGAAACTTATGTAGTGGTAGGCGCAACAATAGTTTTAATTATAGCAGGTACTATTGCAGGATATATACCAGCAACAAGAGCTGCAAGAATTAAACCAATAGAAGCTTTAAACGACGACTAAATATGAAGAGTTTTATATTTGATAAAGAAACCTGGCAAGAAATATTTGACAGTATAAGTAAAAATAAGGTACGTACTGGTATCACTGTTATTGGCGTGATGTGGGGTCTTTTCTTATTGGTTGTTTTATTAGGTTCAGCCAGAGGAATGGAGAATAATTTTAATAAATTATTTGGAAATTTTGCTACCAATAGTGTTTTTATTTGGGGACAATCAACAAGCAAACCATTTAAAGGTTTTCAAGAAGGAAAACGAATTACTTTAAAAATGTCTGATGTTGAATATGTTCGGTCTGAAATAAAAGGAATTGAGTTTGTAGTGCCAAGGTATCAAACACAAAGTAGGCTTGTTCATAAATTCAAATCTACAACTTTAGGTGTTTTTGGAGATTACCCTTTATTGGATAAAGTTGAAAAAAAGCGTTTAGTTTATGGTAGATGGCTCAATCAAAATGATATTGACGAAAAAAAGAAGGTTTGTGTACTTGAAGACGATACCTATAAGCAATTATTTGATAAAGATGAATATCCAATAGGAGAATATATTAAAATAAATGATGTCAATTATAAGGTTGTAGGTTTATATAAAAACAAGATGCAAATGGGCCCAGGAGGAGGGCTTCATATTCCTTTTTCTACATTCCGACAAGTTTATAACAGAGGTAATAATATTGGCTGGATGATGGTTACTGGCAAACCGGATGTTGATATCAAACAAATGGAAGCAGATATTAAACTTATGCTTAAAAATTTACATAAAGTGCACCCAGAAGATGGAAGAGCTTTTGGAAGTTTTAATTTAGCTAAAGAAATTAAAAAAATAACTGGATTTCTTACCGGAATGCAATTCTTAACATGGTTTGTAGGTATTGCAACTTTAATTGCAGGTGTTTTTGCAATTGGTAATATTCTGTTAATTACGGTAAAAGAAAGAACGAAAGAAATTGGAATTAGAAGAGCATTGGGAGCAAAACCTTGGGAAATCAAACGCCATATTATTTTAGAGTCTATTTTCTTAACCACATTAGCTGGGTCTTTAGGAATTATTGCGGGAGGAGTTGTTTTAATGTTAATTGATAAATTTTTTGGAAGTGGTGATGATGCCGCTTTGGTAAATCCAACGGTTGATATACCCGTTATTTTAATTGCATTTACAACAATTGTGGTGTTAGGAACTTTAATCGGCTTAATACCAGCTCAAATTGCAGTTAGTATAAAACCAATTGAGGCATTAAGAGATGAATAAATAATAATCAACTATAATAAATTTTGTAATAATGAAAAAAAAGTTATTTTTTGGTGGTATAGCTGTAGCACTAATAGCCGTTTTAATTTGGTTTGGCAAAAAAAATAGTAAGTCGCCGATAGAGTATGAAACTGAGAAGCCTTTCAAAACAAATATTGTAAGAAAAACTGTTGCCACAGGAAAAGTTGTACCTCTGGAAGAGGTAGAAATAAAACCTCAGATTTCAGGTATTATTGATAAAATATTTGTGGAAGAAGGTGCAGAAGTAAAAAAAGGAGATCTTATTGCAAAGGTTAGGGTAGTACCCAATGAACAGGCTTTGAGCAATGCACAAGGAAGAGTAACTAAAGTGCAATTACAAGTGGATAATGCTAAAATTGTTTATAACAGAAATAAAAAACTTTATGATACTGGAGTAATCTCCAGAAAGGATTTTGAGAGTATTGAATTATCTTACAATCAAGCAAAACAAGATCTCCAAAATGCCAAGAACGATTATCAGATCATTAAATTAGGTTCATCTGGTTCATCTGGAACGGCTAATACAAATATCAGGGCAACCACTTCAGGTATGATCTTAGAGATTCCTGTAAAAGAAGGATATCAGGTAATTCAAAGTAATAATTTTAATGCTGGTACAACCATCGCTTCCATTGCCGATATGAGTAAAATGATCTTTGAAGGTAAGGTAGATGAATCAGAAGTTGGCAAGTTGAAAGAAGGTATTGATATTAAAGTAGGTTTAGGAGCAATTGATAATAAAAAATTTCCGGCCAGATTAACTTTTATTGCTCCAAAAGGGACCGAAGAAAGTGGTGCAGTTCAATTTAAGATCAAAGCAGATGTTACTTTAGATGAAGCATATTTTGTTAGAGCAGGTTATAGCGCTAATGCGGATATAGTATTAGAAAAAAAAGACAGTGTTTTATCTATAAAAGAATCTTTGCTACAATTTGATAAAAAAACAGAAAAACCATATGTAGAAGTTAAAATAGGAGATCAGGAGTTTGAAAAAAGAACTATTAAACTAGGTATATCAGATGGTATAAATGTTGAAATTGACTCAGGATTGGTTGCTGCAGATGAAATTAAAATATGGAATAAGGCTAAAAAAGACAAAGAAAAGGATAAAGAAAAGGAAGACTAGAATATTGAATCATATCATACCCTGCAAATTGCAGGGTTTTTTATTTTTTTTTTGAAAAAAATGATATTTATCAATGGTTAATTCAATTTTTTTTGTGAAATTTATAGTGTTATTAATTAAAATATATTTAAGCCATGGAGATAAAATTAGTTTATTTGAGTGATTTGAAGTTTAACTTAAAAGTTTGGAAAAGAGAGTTGAGATTCCATAGGGATGAATTAGCCAAATTTGAAAAAAAATTAGAGGATATTGCTAGTAGAAAATTAGGAAATGATGCAATGGCTCCTCTAGAAGGTTTCCAAAATAAGATTATACGTGAAAAAGAAGTAATTGGAAGAATGCTACAACGAATAAGAAGAAAAAGAAATATTCTTAATTCTGCGGATTTGAGTGAAGAACTGGATGGTAGATTAAGAAGTCAGCAAACCACATTAAAAGATGAAATGAAAACATATATCAAACTTCATTATGAGTTAAAAGAAAGTTTGATGGACTATTTTTTAAAATGGTTATAAAATTATATTTCGATAAGAAAAAAGGATATAGCTAATTAGTTATATCCTTTTTTTTAGTCTCCTTTTTAAAAAAAATCAAGATGTTTCTGATATTGTAAACAAAGGATACACTTGTTATACGGTACAAAAAGTTTCTTTAAAAAATAAAAAAGAAGAACAAGAATTTTTAATGCAATTGGTAAATCCAAGATTTAGTAAGGTAATATCTGTATATTCTGATCCATTTGCTAAAGAAACATCAAGTATTGGTATTGGAGGTTTAAAATTAGCTGGAGGTATTGCAAAGTCATATTATCTTAAAAAAGGAGAGAAAATGATATAGATTACCAAGGGTAATTTTATGGATTATTTTGAAGATTTATTTTATGACAATGAAAAATTCAAATTAAAATATGCTGATAGAAAAATTAAATGGAGCCTTATAGGTGTATATGTTTTAGATTATACAGAATTTAATTAAAAATTAAGCCAATCAAAAACCTGTGAAATTTTCTTCACAGGTTTTTTTTGTTAAAAGTAAATTGCTTTGCTGTATTTTAATTAATAATTAAACGATGTGATTCATAAACTCCTTCTGTAATTATTAATAGTACATAAATACCACTTTTAAAACCAGATACATCTATTTTTGCAAGATTGTTTATTTGACCTTTTGAAACTAAAATTTGGTTATAATTATATAACTCATATCTGCTTTTTTCATCTGTTTTCAGATTGTTGGCATTAGCTAATTTTAAATCATCTTTTCTTTCTAATGTTAAAATGTCTGAAACAGGGTTTGGAGAAATAGTATAACTATAATAGCCAGAACCTCCAAAATACCCTGTATAATAAGCATAATTCCAGCCAGTATCACAAGAGTTTCTGTTTTTAATTTTAACTCTTCCACTACTTTGGTAATATGGGAATGTTATTGTGCGAGAGTTGGTAGATAATTTATAAACATTATTTAAATATAGATAATAAGGAGTTTGACCAGAACCATCATGAATAGTAATCGTTAAATAATTATTTACAAGATTGACTGTAACACTCATAGGTATTTCATCTACATCTCCATTTACTCCAAAATCTTTAGTGATTACCAGTCCATCAAAAGAGGCTTTAATCCAACCCGTACTTGTGGAGTTGGCATATTTTGAACGAATTGTAGCATTACTATTATTACTTGAAACTAATTGAACATTTGATGAAACTTGCCAAGAAACTGAAGATGGACTAGCTTCTTGTAATGTGAATAATGTATTTGATGTGCAGACTGTGTTTGGACCAGAAATATAAGGTTGTGAGTTAGATTTATAATATTTCCGGTAATTCATATTATAAACTGAAGGTCCATAAGCACGGGAATGACTCATTAATGGTCCTTCTCCCCACTTTGATTTATATATTCCTTGTGTTGACGTTTGAATTGCCGAATGATTGTCTGCATAATATGATATTTTCTCAGCTCCCATTTCGTTACTTTGTTCTATATAACTACCATCTGTCCAATAAATATCTTCATCTGTTTCTTGTCCAGAGTAGTACCCTATCCATACATTGTCACCGCCTTCAGAAATATGCCATGCATAAGCATGACAGTTATAACTTCTGGTTGCTGAATGTGGATTTAATTCAGTTGCTAATGGATAATAAGTTGACACATGATTACTCCAATTTATTTTATCTGCTGAACTCATTTCTGTAATTGCATTGTAAGCTCTCACAGGCGATCCATTGGGAGTGTATCTGGTAACTTGAGTTTGTCCACTTATAGTTGTTGTATTTAATAAAAGTACTGATAATAAGATAAAAATATATATTTTCATTTTTTGTTATTTTTGATTTAAAAATTCTATTGCATATTCATTTACAATATCGAGTGTCCCTGTTTTGAAATCAGAAGCACCATCAATAAAAATTTTAACATAATGGTTACTATTATATTCTTTTATAAAAGGTGTGTAATTGAGTAGATACATTAAGCGTCCTAAAATAAGAACTGATTGCTCTTTTCCTGTATGTGAATAATTGTATTTGGTTTTTTGTTTGTCTTTTTCAAGTATTTCTTGCATTACCGTTTTATATTCATTGTTTGGAATAAGTTGATTCAAAATACTATATTGAGCAATAAGAATTTCAATAAAGGAAAATGAAAACTCACTACTTCCACCAGGTTCTACCAGCGAAGGCCAATTATTTTCTTTGCAAGAAGGATGCATTTGCCTGTATCTTTCTAATAATTTTGTAGATGCATCTTTTCGTTGTAAAAGTACACTAATGCCATTAAAGTTTTCTGAAACAGCATTAAAACCTGTTTGATCATTTACGTCACTTAAAAAGATGTCTCCATACAACGGATAGTTTAAAACAGTTTCTATTAATCCTTCTGTTGATATGTTACCCAAAACATCAAAAGAAATTTGACAAGCATCAATCATTTCTTGGCTAGATTCTAATAGCCTCCATTCTGGCGTTCCTGGTTTTATAGGATAGTCATAAGCATCTGATATATGTTCAATAATACAAATTTTTTCTACTTCTTCCTCACTACAATTAATTTGCAAAAATAAAAGTAAAAAGAATAATCCAAATTTTACTAGTTTCGATTTCATAACTTACCTTTTAAGAAAATTTTCAGACTCTTGTTCTATAATATTAATAAATGACTTATTTGTAAGTATATAATAATTATTAAGTAAAAGAAATTTTTCACTTTTAAATGTATTGTTGTTTTTTGTAACTCCATTATTTTTAATAAGTAATCGTGATAAAATAACAGCAGTTGCTTTTTGACGAAATAATGAATTACCTGTTTTTTTTCTGATTTTTAACCTGTTCAAAGCTTCTTTTATCAATATTTCTTCTTGTTCAGGGCTTAAATTCTTAAGAAATATAGGCTGTGCTATAACTACATCAAGACATAATATCTAAAAAAACATTTTTAATCTCCTTACCTTTATTTTTCTCAAATGAACTTATGTTAAAATTATTATATAATTTTAACAATTCACTTCCTGCATTTTTTCTTTTGAATAATTCCTGAAATCCATTAAATTTTGAGCTCACAATGTCAAAACCTTCTTGTAAATTATTGCTATACAGCATATCACCTAAAAGAGGGTAGTCTAGACATAATTTTGATAAACTGGCAGTTGATAAATTTTTGAGAATATCAGTAGGTATTTGACATACATCAATCATTTCTTGGCTAGATTTCAAAGATTTCCAAGCATCTGTACCAGGTTTGATAGGAAAATCATAATCTATGTTTTGGGCTTGCCCTTTTATATGTATAATTAACAGAAACGCTATAATAATGATTTGTTTGATATCCATAATTTAAAATTTTAGTTTCTGATTTGATTCTTAAATACTTGTATATTTTTTTTCAATTTAAAAAACCACTTTCTTATTTTTAGAAGGTGCGTTTTTTATTGTTAAAATATATTTGGGAGAATAATCAAAGTTAGGAAAGAATAACATTAAAAAACAACGATAAATATCATGTTTTTTAAAAAGTATAATTATTACCCTTGTAGTATTTTATCAATAAGAGTCAAACAAAAAATTAAAGCTTATGTTTTATTGACTTTTTGGTTTCTTTATCCAAATGATCTGTAAATAGAATTCCGTTAAGATGATCTATTTCATGCTGAAAAATTACAGCAGTAAAAGCCTCAATCATTTCGCATTTGTGTTTTCCTTTAGGATTATCATATTCCAAAAGAACTGCATAGGAACGATTTTGTGTAGTTTCACGTATATCGGGTATTGATAAACAGCCTTCTAAAACATCTTGTTTAAGATTGGAGTATTTTGTGATTCTTGGATTATAATACACTTCAAAAGGTTCATTCTCTTTATCAAAACGCTGGATCCAGATTATTTTTTTAAGAATACCTACTTGCGGAGCAGCTATGCCAACTCCACGAGTGGCACTGTCCCTAACTGTTTGATACAATCTTTTGGTAAATATTTGTAGAATTTTATCATTTTCATTTACTTTAAAATCAAGACTTTTTGATCTTAAAATTATAGAATCATTGGGGTTGGTTATCAATAATACACGCATTGGTTCATCTGGTTTCCCGGAAAGGATTAGTTTAGTTTCTTCCTTGGTAAAAACAGATGAGTTTTTTGTAGCGGCATTTTTGTTTGTTGCACAACTTGTAATAAAAGCTATAACAAATATGCCAAGAATTGGATATAATCTCATTTAAAATTCCTAAAAGGTTAGGTTATAAAATTAAATAAATTGTTCTGCAATATTTTCTGCCTTACGATTTTTTGCATAATCATAAAAACCTTCACCTGATTTTATCCCTAATTTCCCTGCATTTACCATATTAACCAATAAAGGGCATGGAGCATATTTTGGATTACCAAAACCATCGTTTAAGACATTTAAAATAGACAAACAAACATCAAGTCCAATAAAATCAGCCAATTGTAACGGCCCCATAGGATGAGCCATACCAAGCTTCATTACCGTATCAATTTCATAAACACCAGCAACTCCTTCATATAAAGAATATATTGCTTCATTGATCATTGGCATTAAAATTCTGTTGGCAATAAATCCTGGATAATCGTTAACTTCAACAGGTATTTTGTTTAATTTTTTAGATAATTCCATTATTGTATTTGTGACTTCATCAGATGTAGAATAACCACGAATTATCTCAACCAGTTTCATGATGGGAACCGGATTCATAAAATGCATTCCAATAACCTTGTCAGGTCTGGAAGTAGCTGATGCAATTTTTGTTATGGAAATAGAGGAAGTATTACTGGCTAAAATAGCATCTTTAGGAGCAGCCTCATCAATTTGTTTAAAGATCTTTAGTTTTAGATCTAAATTCTCAGTAGCTGCTTCAACAATTAGATCAGCATATTGAACACCTTCTGCAATAGAGGTATAAACCTGCATATTTTGAAGCGTTTTATCCTTAACATCCTGTGTTATTTTTTCTTTACTTATTAATCTATCCAGATTTTTAGTGATGGTTGCCAATGCTTTTTCAAGAGCATTTTGTGAAAGATCTATCAAACTCACCTCATAGCCACTTTGGGCAAATACATGGGCAATACCGTTACCCATGGTTCCAGCTCCGATTACTGTAATTTTGTTCATAATATTTTTGTTTAATGGTTTTATTGTGGAGGCATAGTGTTAAATACCTTATCCCAAAAGGTGGTAGAAACACCAAAAGCCTTTTGAGGATATTTATAATGATGAATAATATGATGTTTCCATAAATATTTATATTTTTTAGGAGATCGGTTCACATGTATTGCCCGATGTATAAAGGAATAGAGGATATATCCTAAAAAGAAACCTGGAAAAAAAGCCCAAGTAATTTTTGGAATTCCAAAGGCACTAAAAAATAAATAAAAAATAGAAAACAAAATACTTGCAAAAATAATTCCGGGTACTGGTGGCATCAAAATCCTGTCTGTATCTCTTGGAAATAAATGATGAGAACCATGCATAATAAAATGAAATCTCTGGATCAATTTATTCTCAGATATCCAGTGGAATAAAAACCTATGCAAAATATACTCAGCCAGTGTCCAGGATAATAAAGCAAGGAAAAATATAGTTATAAATTTAACAATTGGTAGTTTTATAATAAATAAAGCAATATAAACCAAAGTCAACACAACAATTCCATAAACAACTACATTCACTTTCATATTTGATTTTGTTAAACTCTCTAAAAAAGGGTTTTTAAATATGGTAGCTTGTCCACTATGATGTTCTGTGGTAACTTTTAATTTCATGATTAAAACTTATCAATTATTTGTTGTGCAACTCTCAATGCTTCTGTTCCTTGAAATAAAGAAACAATAGGTATTGTATCATTATTTATTGCATCTGCAAAACTTTCCAGTTCATCTAATATCGCATTGTTATTTTCAATACTTGGGTTTTCAAAATAGATTTGTTTTTTTACTCCCTCTGCATTTTGCAGGATCATTGCAAATTCATCAGGGTTTTCGGGTACATCTTTCATTCTAACCACTTCACTCTTTTTTTCTAAAAAGTCAACAGATATATAAGCATCTTTTTGAAAAAATCTAGATTTTCGCATATTTTTCATTGATATTCTGCTAGCAGTCAAATTAGCAACGCAGCCATTTTCGAATTCGATTCGGGCATTGGCAATATCAGGAGTTTCACTGATCACTGATACACCACTTGCGTGGATATCTTTTACTTTTGAATCAACAACACTTAAAATGATATCAATATCATGAATCATTAGATCTAGAACAACCGGCACATCAGTACCACGAGGATTGAATTCAGCCAAACGATGACTTTCAATAAACATGGGACTATGGATCTTATCTTTTACAGCAGTAAATGCAGGATTAAAACGCTCTACATGACCTACTTGCCCTTTAACGTTATTCTTTTTAACAAGATCTCTTATTTCCATGGCTTCTGCAACCGTTTTAGTAACAGGTTTCTCAATAAAAATATGTTTCCCTTTTTTAATTGCGGTTTTAGCACAATCATAATGATTTAGAGTAGGGGTTACAATATCAACAATATCACATGCATCGATCAATTCATCAATTGTTTGAAAATTTTTATAACCAAATTCTTCAACAACCTTTGTGGTATTCTCTTCACTTGGATCATAAAAACCAATTAATTCATATTTTGATGATTCATTAAGTAATCTTAAATGAATTTTACCAAGGTGTCCAGCACCTAAAACTCCAGCTTTTAACATAAATATTTATTTTAATCAAAAATACAAAAACAAGTGATAATTTGAAAGAATAAATTAAAGCATATCAAAGAATAAAGTAGTGTAACCAGAAAGTAAATTAATTGAAAAGATTATTCATCCACAACAACGGTAATTTTATTACCATTAGGGCTTACAAGTAGGCGAGTAATATTTTTAAAGGGCAGGTCACTTTCAATAATAATAGGAGTCCAGTCTTTATCTTCTCCTGGTTTCAATTTATAGATCTGATCATCTTTTCCCATAAGGATACTGCCATCAGATGTCCATGTCAGATCTTGAGAACCTTCTAATGGATCGGCTAAATATTTGATATCACTGGATCTTGGATTTATAGCATAAATCTCAGGCTCTTCATGTTCTAAACTGATAAAGCTGATTAGATCAGAACCAATATCCATATGATAAGGTATTTTTTGTAAAGAACGACCTATGTTCTTTTGTATAGGGTATTTGATCTTATTTTTGAAATTAGATACCTGCAATGTTTCCACATCTCCAATAACAAAACTCACTAATGATTTGGAATCTAACCATAAATAATACCCTACTTTTAAATTAGGGATCAATACTTCTAGTTCTTTACCTTTGTAAGAATAGGAGTAGAGTAGTTGTGTTCCGTCATCTTCAAATCTTACTGCTGTGAAATATTTCTTTTTTTTGGGATAGGATTGAGGAGAAAATTCATTTGCTTCTGTATTTGTAAGCCATGTTCTGTAATCATCAAAAATTTCGTACCGTGCAATATCCATTTGCCCGTGTCTGACCGAAGAGAATAAAATGGATTTGCCATCCTCTGTAAAACTTGGATGATTATCAAATCCTTTGTTATTAGAGATATTGATAGGATTTTTTAATACATAATTATCTTCTGTTTTTACCAGATCAAATAAATATATTTCAGTGGCAGTTTGACCATAAATAGTCGCACAGAAAAGAAGTATCAAAAAAGAAGGGACTAGTTTGAAATGCATATTTAAAATATTAAGCTATGCTACAAAAGTAATTATAATTATTAAGTTTTTGCCTTTAAAATAGCACTAAGCTTAATTAAAACAATATTTAAGTGTATTTATTGCATATTTTGAAGAGAATAAACAAAAAAAATCCCGCTTCCGATAGCTATCGGGTTTGCGGGATTTTTTTATTAAATATTGTTAGCCAGACATTAGAAACAATATTTGTTTTCTTCAATTACTTTTGCAGCGATAGCATTACGTATTTCAATTACATTTGGATTGTTGGTGTATTTAGTAAATCGTTTTAATCCCATTAACATCATACGTTGTTCATCACCATCTGAGAAATATATGATCGCTTCTTTTCCTTTTTCACTTACTTTGTTAACTGCATTATACAAACTTAACTTGGCCATTAATATTTGCCCTTCTGCTTCTTTTTCAGAAGTCATTTTTGCAATTTTTTCAGCTTTAAGCATTGTACTTTCAGCCATATACACTTCAATCATTACTTCTGCAGCAGCAAGGATCAATTGTTGGTGAGATTCTAATTCCATTCCGTAAGTTTCAACAGCTTTACCAGAGACCATTAAAAATACTTTTTTTAATTTATCAATCATCTCTTTTTCTTCTGCAAATAATTCCGAATAATCTGGAGTTTCAAATGAAGGTATTCCCATCAAACTTTTACCAACTGCCATTGCAGGAGTGATAAGATCAATATCTCCTTTAAATGCTTTTTTCAATAACATTCCAACGGTCAACAATCTGTTGATCTCATTTGTGCCTTCATAAATTCTGGTTATACGAGCATCTCTCCAGGCAGATTCAATTGGAGTTTCTGTTGAAAATCCCATACCACCAAAAATTTGAATTCCTTCATCAGAGACATATTGAGAGGTCTCAGATGCATAAACCTTTAAGATTGCTGCCTCTATAGCATACTCACTAAAAGCTTCTAATTCAGCATCCTGTATTGATTTTCCTTTTGCTTCTAAAGCATCTATATAATTTTGAATATCTTTTGCTGCTCTGTAGGAACCGGCATCACTTGCAAAAGTTCTAACACTC
>JADGEA010000336.1 GCA_016744615.1 Flavobacteriaceae bacterium | reverse complement strand
TGGCAAAGATGTTTCATCAACCTATTTTAATCATGTTATTTTATTATTCCTTGGCGGATTTTTAGTTGCCTTAGCCATGCAAAAATGGAATCTCCACAAACGGATTGCTCTCAAAATCTTATTGTTAGTTGGTACTGGACCAGCTAAAATATTATTGGGGTTTATGCTTGCAACCGCTTTTTTATCTATGTGGATATCTAATACAGCAACAACCATGTTAATGATTCCTATATTAATTTCCATCATAAATCAATTAGAAAAAATCAATTCAAAAGAAGCGGTAAAACATTTTTCTATTGGCTTGCTTTTATCCATTGCTTATAGTGCATCTATTGGCGGGATTGCAACACTGGTAGGAACTCCACCAAATTTATCATTTGCAAGAATTTTCAATATCTATTTTCCAAATGCTCCCGAAATATCATTTGCCACTTGGTTTTTTTATGCCTTTCCAATAGTTATTGTTATGTTTGCTATTGCCTGGTTTTACCTTTATTTGGTTTTTGTAAAAAGAGAAACCAAATGGAAAAGTTTAAGCAAAGAAAACCTTATAAATATCTATAAAAAATTAGGAGAGTGGTCTCAAGAAGAAAAAATATTATTAATAGTTTTTATTGCAATGGCATTGCTTTGGTTTTTTAGAGTAGATATCGCTATTGGTTCCTTCAAAATTTATGGATGGCAAAATTTATTTAAAAATCCTGATTATTTCAATGATGGTACTGTGGCAATTTTTATTGCAATTATTTTGTTTATAATTCCGTCAAAACAACAAAAAGGAAAATTTTTAATGGATTGGAAAACTGCCGAGAGTATTCCTTGGCAAATTATTTTACTATTCGGTGGAGGTTTTGCACTAGCAACTGGGTTTAAAGAATCTGGTTTATCACAATGGTTTGGAGAGCAATTAATTTGGCTAAAAGATGTACATCCGCTTTTAATTGTTTTAACAATTACCTTGATTATTACTTTTTTAACCGAAATAACATCAAACACAGCAACCGTTGAAACTTTTTTACCTGTATTGGCTGGCTTAGCAATGAGTATTGAAGTAAACCCTTTATTATTTATGCTTCCTGCAACTATTGCTGGCTCTTTGGCCTTTATGTTACCTGTTGCAACACCACCAAATGCAATTGTTTTTGGAACAAACCGATTGCAAATTATTGATATGTCAAGAACAGGTTTCTTTTTAAATATTGTTGGAATAATTATTGTTACTCTTGCAACTTATTACTTAGGCACTTTTATTTTTAATATACAACTCGATACATTTCCGCTATGGGCAAAATAATAATTGATGATATTTTTGGCAAAGCTTTGATAGATTATCAAACCGATAATTTTACCGAAAATATAACTACTTATTCTTCCGTTGCCGGAAAAGACATCATGGAATTATCGTGGCTATTTAGAACTTTTCATGAAATGCCTTTGATTGAACAAACTGCACTAAAATTGTGTAAAGGTTCTGTTTTAGATATTGGTTGTGGTGCAGGAGGTCATTCTCTTTATTTACAAGACAAACACATTAAAACAAAAGCAATTGACATCTCAAATGGAGCGATTGAAACCTGCAATAAACGAGGAGTTAAGAATGCTTCTGTTCAAGATTTTTGGGAAATAAAAAATGAGAAATTTGATACTATTTTAGCTTTAATGAATGGAACAGGTTTATGTGGAAAATTAGAAAATCTAGAGAATTTTCTAAACCATTTAAAGTCTTTATTACATCAAAACGGGCAAATTATAATGGATTCATCGGATATTATTTATATGTATCAAGATGATTTTGGCGATATTCAATTACCCAATGACCAAAACTATTATGGAGAAGTTCAATTTGAATTTGAATATAAAAATCAATTTAGCAAAAAATTTAATTGGCTGTTTTTAGATTTTAATAAATTAAAATTTTACGCCAATAAAATGGGTTTGCATTGCGAACTGATTAAAGAAGGTTATCATTATGATTATTTAGCAAAACTGACTTTAATCAAATAATTTTGTGACTTTAAGCTTATCCTAAAGTTGTAGCATTTAAAAATCGAGATTCAAACAAACCGAAAGGTATAATTTAATACCTTTGCAATCAATATGAAATACCCATTAGAAAACTTAACCGATACTGAATTTGAAACCTTAGTAGCATTAATTTGCAGCGAGATTTTAGGGACAGGAACTGTAATTTTCACTGATGGAAAAGATGGTGGAAGGGATGCGAAATTTTATGGGAAAGCAAATAATTTCCCGAGCAAATCAAAGCCTTGGGACGGTAAAATAGTCATCCAAGCTAAACATACCGATAAAATAAATGCAAGTTGTTCTGATAGTCCTTTTCAAACAATTTTAAAAAAGAGCGTACTACCAGCAATAAAGAAACTGAAAACTGATGAAAAGATTGAATACTACTTACTGTTTACAAACAGAAAGCTTTCAGGTATTCAAGATGCAAAAATCGAAGATATTTTTGATGAAAAAACTGAAATTGAGAATAGATTAATTGGATTAGAAACAATTGCACTTTGGTTAACACAATATCCAAATATTGCAAAAACTTTAAATCTTAATAAACTTTTACTACCTCTAAGTTTTGATGAAAATGATTTGAAAGAAATAATAAATTCTTTTAGTAAAGTAGATAAGAAAAAAGGCGATTTACCTAAAATACCTAAAAGAGATATTGAAAAGAAAAATGAAATAAATAATTTAAGTAAAGAATATTTTAATAATGTAATTAAAAGAAACCTTTTATATTTAGAACAAATCAGAGAATTTTTAACAAATCCAATTAATGCAGAGTATTTAGGTAAATATGAAAATACGTAACTAATCAGTCGTTAAACTTAAACTCAAATTTAGCGATAAGGATTAGTGATTCCAAGACATTCATCTGATTTTTAATTGTAGTATCAATTACGG
>JADGEA010000127.1 GCA_016744615.1 Flavobacteriaceae bacterium | reverse complement strand
TGGAGATTAGTTAATTTATTAATTATCTATCTTTTTCATTAAATTTATGAGAGAACTATTTTTCTTAAAATCCTTCAAAAAAAGTAACAGCAATCATACTAGCTATCACTTTTAATATTGCCGCAAATATTAATACAAGAATTCCTAATGCTATTTTACCGCTTAGTAATAAACCGAAACCAATAAATCCTAAAATTAATTGTGTGATTCTTATTATTTTGTATATTTTCTTTGATTTCATAATAATTAATCAAGAAAACAATGAAGTGAAGTATTTTTTTTCATAGCATTTTATTTAGGGGTTAATAATCAACTATTATCAATAATTTTTTAATTATCAAAATAACATTATACTAATGTACTTTTTATAATAATATGTAGTACCCCTCAATATTGAGGTATTTTATACTTAATATTGAGTGTGGTTTTTATTATAGTTATTTTTAGAATTTCATTAATTATACTCATCCAAATTTGTCATTAATTTACAATCACCGCCTCCAATATAATCTACATTATCCATCAATTTTTCTAAACGAATTGTATAGGGATAAGTTCTGTCAGACATACCATCATCACCTGGCTCTTTTAAAATCAAAATACCAAATTCTTTTCCTTTTGAATCCTCAATTAGAATTTTTTGGGAGTTTATATTTTCGTTAAATTTTGAACTTAATTGATACATAATCAAAGAATAAGGCGTATATAATAAAACCTTATCTGCAGTAATATATAGACTCCAATGAGGTTCAGTACCTATACCATGGAATAAAACTTTAACTTTTTTGTTTTTAATCGCATTGAGCAATTCTTCAGGAGAATTACTAGGGGTAATACTTGAATATTCATCTTCACTCTCGATATTGTTTAAATTTGATAAAACATATTTATTACCGTCAAACTGGTAAATATTTCTTTCATCTACATCAATGATCTTATAATTATCATCTCTCATAGAACCTTTTTTATGAATGATTATATCATATAGTTCTTTATCAGATGATTGACTTGCAATATTAGATATGTAACCCCATCTATCAGAATTTGTTTCAGCTGCTCCTCCATTATCTTCTCCTGTTGTAACAGATAATACTTTTTTAAAAATATCATTTTTTGGTATATAGATGCTTGTATTATAATTACCATAACCTTGTCCATTCCAATCCTCCAAAATAAAAAAGCCTACCTCATTTCCAAGGTTCTTTGTCTCAACAGTAATACCATAACAGCAAAATTCTTTGGTCAAACTATTTGTTAACTCCCAATTATTGTTACATCTTCTAAATAGAAAAAGGCTATAAAGTTTATTATTCATTTGCCAAGTAAAAGGATCTGTTTCAATAATCAAAAGCTTTGTGTCTTCGTCTAAGTTTAATAGTTCTAAAACCTTTGATTGATAAAATTTATTATCATGTTTATATCCTTCTGGAATATCACTTTTAATAAATTTTGATTTATTCCATCTGATTATTTCATTGCCTACAGTATTATAACTGTCAAATATATGTGATAGAGCTTTATCCATAATATATTCACCTTCAAAATGATCTTTATCACAATCTGGAACTGCACTCTTAATTTTTCTTATCAAAGTACATCTACCAATTCCATCACTTAAATAAGTTCCAAGAAGTAGTTTTATTTCATTCTCAATCAATATTTTATTTATTGATTGAGAAGAATTACTTAGCGGAATTGCAATTTGTAATGTAGATGCTTTTGGATACAAATAACTATTAGCATGTTGGTAAGAGCCAAAATATTTACCAATAAATTGATTATCAGGTGAAGATGATCTAAGAATATCTTTGTTTATTGGAGCTTCAATTTCTCCAACACCGGCTAATTTCATAAAACCCTTAATAATGTCCCACCCAATACCACTAGCACCAAAAGGTGTACCCATTATATTACCAGAAATTTCTTTTAATATTTCATAATAATAATCTTCATATTTTGTACTTAATTCAATTGCATCAATATATTGTCCTTTTTTGTTATAATAATTTACTTCAATATTATTTTGATCAATATTTAATTTATTTGATAAGGTTAATCCAAATCCACCACGATGGGCTTCAATATAATTATTGGAGCTTTTAGAGCTTAACTCAATTAAAATATAGTTTTTGTTATTTCTTTTTGCCGTTTTATAATTAATCAAATAATTTGAATTAATTATATTTTTTAAATTAGATTTTTCTTTTTTTAATCTTTCAAGAAGGATATTTTCAGGTAGAATTTCAAAATTTGATATACTTTTAACTTCATTAAAATTTTCGAAATTTCTTACAATTTCTATTCTACTTGATTCAACGAATCCAATTATTCCACCATCAGTAATAATCCTTCTAACTTCACCATTATCTATTCCAACATAGGCTCGAAATTTTTCATTCAGTTTAATAGAGCCAATTATTTTGGTTTCCATATAATGAAATGAATTTTTATAGATATTTATTGATTCATTATTTTTAACTTTTGCCAGATAGAATTTTTGTTTTCTATTTATATCAGAAACTTGCTTATTATTTATTTCACTTTTTTCAAAATCAAAAATATCTTTAGTATAAATAAAAAAGGAGCTAAATGTACTTGTTTGAGCATTCAAATAGCCATCTTTAAATGATGTATCTAAAATCTCTATAGACTTTTCACTATAGCGAGCAATTTGATATTTTCCTTCAATATATACTGTGTCAAGTTTAATTTTAATATCTGCTTTTTTATTTAAAACAATTCCATCGTGTTGGATACTGTAAACATCACCATAAACAGTAAAGCCAGAAATTACAGGTAATTCCTCATCAACATTTTTACTTATTGTACAATTATAATTTTGATCTAAAGAACCATTTAGTATTTCAACTTTAAAATTCTTACCTAAAGCCAAGGTATTATCCTCATTTGCTTTGATAATAAATTCATTGTTTGAGTTATTTCCACAGCCTTGAATAAAAAAATAAATGCTTAATATAATTAAGATATAAAGGTATGTTTTATAAGAATATTTGTCATTCCCTGATTTTTGAGTTGAATTAATATTGATTTTTGATTTCATAACTATATAAATATTTTAATTCAGTTTTGCCCACATTAAAACTTAATTATTTTTTAATTTCGTTATTACCTAATACAACCATTTGAACAACCGGCCTGAAATCCACCATTGTCTCTTATTTTTATCCACTTATTTCTACCATTTAAATATCTTACCAATTTTCCTTCAATCCAATAACTACTACCAGATAACGATCCTTTCCAACCAACCTTCATAGGAATAGTTAAAGCACCAGTTGTTGAGTTCATTTTAACTAAATAATAATCAATTGAAGAGTAAACATTGTTCCCTCCCCAAGAAGAACAGCAATACATTAATCTTTTAGCAACTGACAAACCAATAGCATCTATGTATCTTTTTAAATCTTTATTATCAGAAACAATAAAATTTCTATCTTCTTTAATATTAGAAGTAGCATTAATATCTCGTTGCCTTGTTTGGCTATATGATAATACTGAAATTAATGAGAATACTATAACAATAAAAACATTTGATTTTAACTTAAATAATAATGTATTTGATCTCATGATAAAAATTATACTTTTATAATCTATTTTAGATTCCATAATTGCCAATCATTTTCTACATCCAGACTAACATTCACCTGAGGCGTTTGCAATTTTCCATAAAGTCCGGCTTCCTTGCTTACGGTATTTATTAGATAATTACTTAAATCAAGATATTTTATTTCACCTTTAGAATCTTTTAGCTTTTTGAGTAAATAATATGTAAAGTAACCATGTTGTTTAGCTCTATAGACTGCTGAACTTTCATCACCGGTACTCGATGAAAAGACGACCATGTTTCCTGTTATGATATTTTTATTTGGTCTCACTTTTATTCCTTTCATTGCTATTAATCCTTGATTTCTAGCCCCACCACTAAAACATGCATCTAATAATACTGTTATCTGTCTGGCTGGGTTATTTGTGAGTTTTTTATAAACATCTGCAATTTTAATCCCATATTCTATATCTGAACCAGAGACATCAACAGGAATTAAATAGGCTTCTTTCGTTTTTTCATGTGGTAACCCATGACCAGAATAATAAAATATTAATTTCGCTTTTCCTGCATCAAGTTGAGAAAGATGTGTTATCCATGCTAAACCTCTGTTTATTTCAGCAGATGTTGCATTTTTTAAAAACTTTATTTGATTTTTAGGAACTCCTAAAGTTTTCTCACAGTACTGAGAAAAAATAATTGCATCATTTACCGCAAAATC
The DNA here is from genome assembly GCA_016744615.1 of Flavobacteriaceae bacterium. Lineage (GTDB taxonomy): Bacteria > Bacteroidota > Bacteroidia > Flavobacteriales > Flavobacteriaceae > Lutimonas. Next base: position 8,878 of record JADGEA010000127.1, on the reverse strand, counting down.
AACATTCTGCTCAATTCGAAGTCCATTTTGTTTTGATTGGTAATCTTCATTTCCAATTATTAATGCATATGTATTTATTAATTTAGTTTTTGTAACTGGAATATCGGCATCTACATCAACCACAAAATCCGGAATATCTTGTACAATTACTTCATTCTGATCGTAATCATTCAAATTTGCAATTGTTCTGATATACCCAGTTTCTTTTAATATTTTATTAATCGGGAAAGATTTAGTTTCAATAAAACCAAATTCACCAATTCTTTCAACTGCCTGAATATTAAACTGCAATTGACTATCAGTAAACTCACTATTTACGAAATAACGATATATAATTGTTTCATATTTCCCAGTTTGAATATTTTTAAAATTTGGATTTTCTCTAATTAATTGAATTCCTTTTACGGTCCCTAAAAGCATAACCCCTTTTTGATTGTTTTTTACTTTAATATGCACATTCTCTGCATTTCCCAGACCAATATTTTGTACAGCAAACTTCAAATCAATCATTTCATTTATATCAATTTGTTTGTTAGGCTTGGCAGAGTTATTCTCTAACAGAGCGTATTGAGCAATAATCAACTCTGGTTTAAGAAATTCCTTTGTACGAAATTTCAATTGTTTTTTAGGAATTTTTACTTTGAAATTTGGTTCTATTATCTGTATTTTAAAAAGAGCTTCATCCGTTGGTAAATTTAAATTTCCATTAATATCAATTGACAATGTTACACTCCCTCCATTTGCTTTTATTGTTGAAATATTTGTTTTTACAGGATACTCTAATTCTTCTATATTACTTGAAAGATTTACATAAACATTTTTTGCATCTCCAGGGCCTGAATTTTTTATTGTAAGGTTTAATGTCGCGGATTGTTCAGCTTCCAATATATCTGTTGAGAAAGAAATATCTGAAATATTTAGAATTGGGGGTAATTGGGTTGCAAAGCCATTCTTATTTGTGGATTGAATTGTTATTGATTTTTTATTATTTTTTTTACCTGAAAAATCAAATGATTTACTATAGTCAATGTAACCCACATTATTATTATACTCCACAACATAAAGCCTGCTTGACACTTTTTCTAAAATTTGTATGGTTGCGCCTTTAGGCACCAATTGAACATTTCTTAATCCATTTCCATTTCTAATGAATGCATTATATTTTAATACAATTTTCTTATTTTTAGAATATTGGGAATATCCACTAAAAGATATAATTAACAATATAAATATTAGAAAATATTTTTTCATCTTTTATCTTAAGTTATATATTAATTCATGTTTTTCAACAAAATACTTCTATAATGTATTTCTCTTTGATCTAATGGGATTTTATAAATCCAATTTAAAATGGTTTTCCTATTTATTTTATTTTCTATCCAAGGAATATTATTCTTTGTAAATACAAAAATAAAAGTACTTATTTCATCCTTATCTTCTGTTTCCATTTCAATAACATATCCTGGTTTAAATGCTTTATGAATTGGGAAATTTACTTTCTCATTTTTATTGAAGAATTTATTCTTCACATCACTTAGATATTTTTGATTCATATCTTCATAAGGATATAGCAAAATGGTCTCCGTTTCATTTAAAACAAATATGGAAAGATATCCATTTTGAGATGGAATAAAAGAGAAAGAGATATCTTCATTTTCATAATAAACATCCTTTAGTCCATCTATTTTTAAAAATAAAGCAGGGTCCTTCTTCTTTTTATATTTATATACAGTTGCATCTATTTCAACAATAACTACCATATTGTCGAATTCGTCAAAATTTCTTTTTTCTGTGTAAATGCTATCCACGATAATATTTGCATTTGATTCAATAGAAGAAATTTCATCAAAATGATTCTTATAATCATTTATGCTGCTTTTTTCAAATAATAATCTTGATACAGATATTAATTCAGTAATCCCTGCTTTCTTAAGGGCATTTTCTTTTGCATCTTTTAAGGCTTCTTTTAAGGCATTTTTTGGAGTTTTATCCAAACTAATTGATTTTCCTTTAACATGAACTTTAATTTTCCTTTGTGCTTGAACATTTGTAGAACAAAAAAATATTACAATCAGAAGAAAAAATATATTTGTTATGGTGTTTACCTTAATTAACATTATTTTCTAATTCATACTTTTTCATTTCTTCATTGAAGATTTTTTCATATTTGTACTTATCAAAGTCTAATTGTAACTTTGCATCTTTACTAATCCCATCAAAAATACCTATAAGGGTTGTTTCTTTTGAAGTTTCAACAGCAATCCAATACTGATATATTTCATTTTTTTTCTTAAATAATTTCTCTCCTATAACTTTTACATCTCTTAGATCTTGTCTGACTACCTCTCTAGAAATTTCTTCAAATTTATTTTCAAATTCCTTTTCATTTCCTACGGATCTTTGATTTGTGTATTGATCAGTAACTCTTTTTATTAAAGATTCAATGTTCCCAGCCAATTCAGCTTTTGCATTTTGTTCAGCAATTTTTTTCGCTGTGGAAAGATCTGGACTTTCACCTACTTGTTTTGCTCTAAAAAAATTCTTATCACTTTCATATTCTTTACCCGAAAGGGGTATTTTAATTTCAATGGAATCTTCGACTTTAGTGATTTCTTTTTTTGATTTACAGCTATATACTCCAAGTAAAATAATTAGTGTAATCAGTAATAGTTCCTTTATTTTCATGGTATTAAATTTAATTGATTATTAATCTGTAAACATCCTAGAATTTCCATATTATAATTTACGAAATGGTACCTGTTTCACTATATATAAATGTTGTGAATAACAAAAATATCTGAAAGGTTAATATTGTTTTTTATAGATACCCTTAGAAACTCCTCGACCAATCAAAGTCGACTTGTCTTTCATCTCTAGTAATAACACACCAGATTTTCCATCCCCAATTCTAATTAGTTTTCCGTCTCTTTTATACGTTGTAGTAAATTCCATTTTAAGAGAGTGAACAATTACAGTACTCTGACCTACAAATTCAAAAGTAGTATAAAGCCCCCATGTTGTTCTTTTAAAAGTATTTCCTTTTAAAGGTGTTTGCTCATTAAGTGTTGTTCTATCATTGTTTAAAAAAAAACCTTTTGTGTTTTTAAATACAGTAAATGAGGAAACATTTAAAGAGATTGATGCGATTAACAATAAATAAATATACTTTTTCATTACAAGGGGATTTATAAATTTAACTTAATTAATCACCAGTCTAATTAACTATTTACTTAAAAAAAACTTACAATATCAAAAAACTAATACTTCAATTTTATTGAACAAAAGGGGGATAAACAAAGTTTAAGAAGAGTAGTTTTTTATCATAGCAAGCATTAAGTAAATAGTTAATTAGAGATAATTAAGCTTAAAGTTAAATCAATACGTTGTTTGTAGCACCCCTTAATAACAGGGGTTTTTATACTTAATTTTAGTGTAAGTAGGTTTATAGTGAGGGTTTGACTAATATTCGTTGTGAAAATAGCCAAGCCCTCACTGTTGTTTTTCATTTATCAAAATCCGTTATAAAAGAGTCATCGGATGAATTTAGAATAAGGAAAGACACGATTTACTGAGAGCTTCACTTCAAGTGAAACCCTCATTTTTTCGAATTATATTCACTGGGTGAATCTTTTCATGCCGAATATATTCACCCGGTGAATATTAAATCAAATTATTTTTAGCAGCATACATAATCAACTCAGCAGCATTTTTACATTCGGTTTTTTCGAGTATATTACGACGGTAAGTATCAACCGTATGGTGGCTAATATGCAGTATCTCACCTATTTCTTTGCTGTTCAATCCTTTTGCAATTAAGCTGATCACCTTATATTCACGCCTGTTTAAATGGGATAACATTTGAGCTTTAAATCTTTCAATAGTAGATTTTAGATCGTCAATATCAACAGGTTTTAACAAATAATCAAAAGCATGGTTTTTAATTGCTTTTATGGCATAATGATCATAGGAAGAAACAAATATGATCTTGGTATGCAGTATGTTTTTGTTTAGTTCTTCCGCAATTTCCAAACCTGTTTTTCCTGGCATTTCAATATCTAAGAAAATAAGATCGGGTTCATTTTCTACAATAAATTCAATAGCCTGATCGGCATCATAGAACATTTCCAGAATTTCGATTTCGGGAAAGTTCTTTAATAAAATTTGCATGCGATTTAAGGCTCTTACTTCATCATCAACAACTACCGTTTTTATCTTAAAATTATTCATTAAATGCTAACTTAAGTTTAGTGTATTTTAACGATGTAAAAAATATAAAATATTACTCAAAGTTACCACCCTCAATTTTGAGGGTTTTTATACTCAATATTGAGGGGTGCAATTTATTTTAAAATAATCACTTCAACTCTAATTCCAACTTTCTTACCTCCCTTATCAAACAATTCAACCATTTTATGCTTTATTTTTTTCTTGTATAACTTTTCATATAAAGTAAACATCTCTTCCATAATTCTAACACCATTACCTGTTGAATTCTTAATACTATTTTTTGATTTATCAATACCTCCACCGTTATCTTCCACAGATAAAATTATATTATTTTTTTGTGATTCAACAGAAATTTTAAGTAAACCGTTTTTTAATTTACTTGATAATCCATGCTTTATGGCATTTTCAACATAAGAATACAATACATGTTTAGGTACCATGGTTTGATAATCAATATGGATATCTTTTTTGAATATATATTCAAAACCATTGTTAAACCGGATCTGTTGTAGCTGAATATAATTCTCCACATAATCCATTTCTTCCTGTAAAGTAGTAGAAATTTTATCAGATTTTTGCAGGGTCTCTCGCATTAATTTCGAAAACTTAGTGATAAAACGATCTGCTTCCAGTTTATCATCCATCAACATCATTTCGCTTATGGTATTTACCGCATTAAATACAAAATGCGGGTCAACCTGGTTTTTAATGGTTTTTATCTGTAATTCTGATATCTCAATTTCAATATCTCGTTGTTTTTGCATTTGAATTTGTTGCCCTTTTCTTGCCAGCCATAGGATGCTAAAAATCAATAAAAATATCCCCAGATAAATTAAATATCTAAATATATATAATGGATTTTCTTCATATTTGTACACATAATGGTAATTTCCTTTTTGAAAGTAAATTTCATTTTTGTTTTCTCCAACTTGTTTTAAACCATGATACAAATTCCCCTCGGTATTATTAGGAATTTGAAACTCAACCAGATCTTTAAAGTCGTTTTGATAAATGGTTAATTTCTTTTGATCTTTTGATTTTCCCAACCATTCTACTTTGTCATCATTGTCAATATCCAAAGGATATATCATTGATTTAGGTTTTACAAAAAAAGAGACTAATTCTTCTAAGTCATAATTATAAGTTTTAATCTGACCAATATCGCTATTTATCAGCATGAATTCATTTTTATTTGATCCTAAAATATTATACTCTCCAAAAGGCAATAATTTTTCATTGATAAGTTTTCCAGTATTTGAGAAAATCAATAATTTATTTGGTGATAATTTTTCTTGTTTGGACTTTAAGAGACATAATAATTGATATTCACCTTTATCCTTTTTCAAAGGAATTGTACGTATTGAAGAAAAAGGAATTTTAAATTCGATCGGGTCAAATCGAAAATTTAAATTCTCTCCTAAGACGCTAAACCACAAACTATAATCAGAACGTTTGGTATAAGAAGAATCAATTTTATTACATGCCGAGTAATTTCTTAAAAGAATTTCTTTTGAACCATCATTGTTAAGATCAATAATTTGAGAAATGCTAGAAGTATTTGTCAAATGTGGTGATTTATATATTTTGTTTTCAGAAATATTATATTTGTAAATATTTCTAGGATTACCAGAAAATCCACGTCTCAAAGCAAAAAACACTTCTTTTTCTCCATTTGAATTGCTATCATAAACGCCAAACACGGTACTTACAATTTTAAATTCATTGTTGTGTTTAGCAATAATTTCAATAAGAATTTTCTTTTTATGGATTCCATTTTTCACAAAGGGTTCTTCAATATTTAAAAATATAGAATCCTTATTTTGTGTGATTACATATACTTCTTTAAATCCGTTATTATTGATATCAAAAAACCAAAGGAAATTATTCAAGGAAGAATGTTTACTTGAAAAATTCCACTGATCAATTAAACTCCCATTTGGACTATGAATTTCAAAACTGGCATTACCTAAAGAATTATTATAACAGATAATTCTTTCACTATTACTGTCATTGTTTAAGTCTTCAAAGTAAACTCTATGATTTATTCTATTGTAAAATTCAGAATGTACAAGCTCTACTTTATATTTTGTAAAATAATCCGGTAAAAAATAGATAATAACAAGAGAAATAACAACCGCAATAAAAATCGGGTGGAGTAATATGGAGAGAAGTTTGTTTTTCATTTATAATAAACAAAACGATAAAAATGTAACCGTATTGCTAAAATAATGTATGCTAAATATTTAAACCTTGATATTTATCATAAATTATTGTAGTTTTATCAATGTAAAATAATTAAAAAAATGAACAGAGATCAAATGCTGCTTAAATTAAAAAAAGAGCAGAATAAAATATGGGACGTATTGGTTATTGGTGGAGGTGCTACAGGTTTAGGAACTGCTTTAGATGCAACTACAAGAGGCTATAAAACCCTTCTTTTGGAACAATCTGATTTTGCAAAGGGAACCTCCAGCCGTAGTACCAAACTGGTTCATGGTGGGGTTCGTTATTTGGCCCAGGGAGATATTTCTTTGGTTTTAGAGGCGCTACACGAACGAGGATTGTTAAGACAAAATGCTCCACATCTTGTGAAGAATCAAAAATTCATCATACCTAATTATAGTTGGTGGTCTGGTCCTTTTTACACTTTAGGAATGAAGGTTTATGATATGATGTCGGGTAAATTAGGTTTGGGGTCATCAGAAAAAATATCTAAAGAAGAAACCTTAAAAGCAATTCCAAATTTAGATGAAAAAGATCTTATTGGTGGTGTGATTTATTACGATGGCCAGTTTGATGATTCCCGACTTGCTGTAAATCTATGCCAAACAATTATCGAGAATGATGGTGTTGCATTAAACTATTTTAAAGTAATTGATTTACTGAAAGACAAGGATGGTTTGGTTTGTGGAGTAATGGCAAAAGATATGGAAAGTGATGAAGAATTTGAGATCAAAAGTAAATCGGTTATCAATGCAACTGGTGTTTTTGCTGATGACATTCTAAAAATGAATGATCCAAAAGCAAAAAAAATGATCACACCAAGTCAAGGAGTTCATATTATTTTAGATAAATCATTTTTACAAAGTGATTCGGCAATTATGATCCCAAAAACTTCCGATGGCCGAGTTTTATTTGCGGTGCCATGGCATAATAAAGTTGTAGTTGGTACTACAGATACTCCTGTAAACGAGACCAGTTTAGAGCCTAAAGCATTGGAAGAGGAAATTGATTTTATTTTAACCACTGCAGGGCAGTATTTAAAGAAAGACCCAACTAGAAAAGATGTATTAAGTATTTTTGCAGGTCTAAGACCCTTAGCTGCTCCTGAAGAAGGTGAAGAAGCTAAAACAAAAGAAATTTCAAGAAGCCATAAGCTAATTGTTTCATTATCCGGATTGGTAACTATTACAGGTGGTAAATGGACCACTTATCGTAAAATGGCAGAAGATACCATCGATAAAGCGTCTATGGTTGCCGGACTTGAACGAAAAAAATGTGTTACAGAAAATATGCCTATTCATGGTTATATAAAGCAGCCTAATTACGAAGATTACTTATATATTTATGGATCAGACCGAATGAAGTTACTGGAATTAATCGATAAAGACCCAAAAATGAGGGAGAAATTACATAACGATCTACCATTTACGAAAGGAGAAATACTTTGGGCAGTACGTTATGAAATGGCAAGAACCGTAGAAGATGTTTTAGCAAGAAGAGTAAGAGCCTTGTTTTTAAATGCCAGAGCAAGTATTGATATGGCAGAGGATGTGGCAAAAATTATGGCAAAAGAATTAAATTATAATAGAAAGTGGATTAAAAATCAGGTGAGAGAGTATACCAATCTGGCAAAATCTTATATTTTGGAGTGATGATCGATATCAAACAAAAAACCACCTTGAAAACAATGTTGCAAGGTGGTTGAAAAATAATTGTTATTGCTTACTCTTCTATATTTTTGTATGCAATCTTAATTCTTCATAGTAATCAAAAAAGTATACCTTGCATAAAATTAAGGTATAATTCTGTTCTTCACAAGGATTCTATTATTTTTTAATCCATAAGTTTTCAACTTCTGAAATAATGCTGTAATTTGCTTAAAGATTCACGTGCACATATTATTCACGTACAACTCACTAAATTTATACAAGATAAATTAAATATCTATTATGAAAATACCTATTAAATACTTTCTTATTATTTTAAGCATCAGTATTTTATCCTGTTCTGGCACGGCAAAATTCAATCAGTTTTACAATCAGCACAAAAATGATGACAATGTAAGTTCTTTTCAGGTTCCCGGATATTTGCGATCCTTTTTAAAAAATGTTTCTCCTGAAATGAATAATGTCTTTAAAAATGTAAAAGATTTTAAGACCATTTCTTTTACCAATTGTTCTCCACAACAAAGTCAGCAAATAATCGAAGGTGTAAACAATATTACACAGAATTATACGGATGTGATTAGAAACAATAATGAAGAAAAGAAAACATTGGTTTCCGTTAAGGAAAAAGGAGACTTTATTAAGGAAGTACTTATTCATACCGATTCAAATAATAACCATAGAATAGTATTCCTAAAAGGAAATTTTGACCCAGACAGGATCAAAGAACTAATTGACGGCCATGAACTGGAAGATTTACAATT
>JADGEA010000126.1 GCA_016744615.1 Flavobacteriaceae bacterium | reverse complement strand
AACAGAGAAACAAGGTATTGTCGGTAAAAGACTTAAAGCAGGTTGGAATCAAGCGTATCTATTAAAAGTCTTAAATATTAAAGTGTGAGTTTGCCCTGCGAGTTTATATTAAAAATTTGTACATTACTTAATATGTTCATACATTTGAATAATAAAAAATAAAAACCATGAAATTAGTCATCGATCATAATAGTCCGATACCTCTATATATACAAGCCGAAGAGTTGTTGAGGAAAATGATTGCCTTACCTAAATATCAGGAAGGTAAATTATTTCCCAATGAAGTTCATATCTCTAGTGAGTTAGGAATCTCTAGAAATACACTTAGGCAAGCCATTAATAAATTAGTTTTTGAAGGATTACTGTATCGTAAAAAAGGTGTTGGAACTATGGTAATCAAACCTGTCGATAGCAAGGTGAAAAATTGGAAAAGTTTTAGTCAGGAAATGAAATCAAAAGGAATCAGCATTATCAATTATGATATCAATTTTAAATGGGTAGTGCCTGAAATCAGTATATTAAGATTTTTTGGATTGGTAGAAAAAACCAAAGTTTTGAAAATGGAAAGGCTTAGAGGAAAAGACTCTGGGCCCTTTGTTTTTTTTGTAAGTTATTTTCATCCTAGAATTGGATTGACCGGAACAGAAGACTTTGAAAGACCTTTGTATCAAATCATGCAGCAAGATTATTCCGTAACTGCCAAGCTATCAAAGGAAGAGATTACGGCAGAAGCGGCAACGAAAGTGTTGGCGGATAAATTAGAGCTAAAAAAAGGAGATCCTATTTTGAAAAGAAAAAGATTTGTTTATGATCCGGGAAGAAGGCCTATTGAATTTAATATTGGCTATTATAGAGCAGATAGTTTTGTTTATTCCGTTGAAAGTGAAAGGTAAAATATTCATAATTATGAATTTAAAAAACATCATAAGCTTCACTTTCGTATTGATATTGGCTCATTTTCACTCTTGTAAACCTAATACGGATAAAATGATAAAACAAGCAACAATAGTTTATAAGGATAGTATTTTTAATCAGAAATTTCAAATGTATGGACCTGGGTTCACAGGTGGCGATGCAACTTATTCTGTCCTTCTACCTGACGGAAGAACTGTTTGGATTTTTGGTGACACTTTTATTGGAAAAATCACTCCGGAGTTGACAAGAAAAAAAACAAGCCCCATGTATATACGAAATTGTTTTGTTGTACAGAACGGTATAGAAATGAGTACCCTACACCAAGGAAAATCTAAAGAGTTCATATCTATGACTGTCCCTAATGAAGTAAAGGAAGGTGCTAAAACGGAGTTGGATATTTGGTTTTGGCCCGGAGATGGATTTATACATGACAATAAATTAAAAATTTTTATGTCAAAATTTCATCAAGCAGAAAAAGGAATGTGGGGATTTGAATTTTTAGAATCTGTATTGGTTGAGTATTCTTTACCAAATTTAAAGGAAGTAAAAAGAACAAATATTCCCTATTCAAAACAATCAGGAATTCATTTTGGGCATGCTCTCTACGAAACCAAAGAACACCTATATATTTATGGATTAAAGGATAAAAAACCATATGTGGCAAGAGCCAAATACAACAACCTAGAGACAACATGGGAATATTTTAATGGTGAAAATTGGGTGGATGATATAACCTTAATTAAACCGATGTTAGACATCGATGGGTCTGAACAATTTTCAATTATTAAATTAAGGGGTCAATATGTTTTAATTATTCAACTAGGAGCCTTAAGCAGAAAAGTTAGTTCTTATATAAGTAACACACCTTTCGGACCTTGGCAAAATAGGCAAATTCTTTTTAAAACTCCTTTACTCTTTAAAAATAAAGATATTTTTACTTATAACGCTTTAGCACATCCGCAGTTTACAAAAAACAATGAATTATTGATTTCCTATAATACCAATAGTCTGAAACTCGAAGATCATTTTACAAATGCAAGAATTTACAGACCCAGATTTATGAGAGTACCAATAAATCTAATTTTTAAAAAATAATTTATTTAAAAAAATACATCAATTATTTTGTTCATATGTATGAACAAAGTATCTTTGAAAATTAATTTTAACCAAAAATCAATGATTATGTATAAAAAAAATTTATTAAAAATTATTCTTGGCTTATTTTTAGGAAGCTTTTTAATGGTTTCATGTAGTAGTGATGACGATCCCAATCCTCCTACAATTTCTCTTTCTCAAACTTCAATCACAGTAGAAGCAGAAGCAACTAATTCAATAACTGTATCTTATATAGCGGAAGCTAGTCCAAGTTCTGTTACCGTAACAAAATATTTAGATGGAACAGCTACAGGAACTCCTCAAAACTTTCCTGCCACTTCAGGTACAGGTAATTTTTTATTTTCATTTGAAGTATCTGTAGATGATTCTGATAGTGGTATTGTTAAATATAATTTTACTATTGTAGATAATGCAAATCAGGTGTCTCAGGTAGAATTGGTAGTTGATATTGAATTAACAACAAGACAATTACTGTTAAAATATGATTGGTTATTAACAGATGAAATAAGATTAAAAACAGGCGAAAGTGATATCAACCAGGTTTATACAGATGATGTTTATCGTTTTAATGAAGATGGTACCTATCAAAAAAGTATAGGTGACACACCAGATAATTTTAGTGATATTTGGTATAAACATTGTGAATGGAATTTAGATGATGCTACTGGCGTTCTTAAACTGCATAGAACTGGAGCTTTTGGTAGTGATGTTTATGATGTTATGACCATTACCAAGATTGATAAACAAGGTTTAGAAGCAAATATAACCTATTTAGGATTAGATGTGTTTGATGAAAGCTATGATGCTTCCGAAGATTATGTTAAAAAAATGTCTACTCAAGCTAAAGGAAATTCTTTTGATCCATATGGACCAGGCTCGGATGACGATGTTGAAGGACCATCTCCAACTCCATGTAATACTTCAGATTTTGTAAATAACTAATATTAATAAAACTACTGGTGAATTTTAATAAGTATTAAATTCACTGGTAGTTTATACTTTTTAAATGAAAAAAGCGACCCTATTTTTTTTTCTCAATATTTTCGTCTTTTCCCTATTTGCTCAAAAACAAAACATATCCGGTACTGTATCAGACATTAACGGTTTGTTACCTGGTGCTAATATTATATCCTTAAATGGAGGGAATGGAACTGTTACAAATTTGGACGGTAAATTCGAATTAATCGTTGAATTAAATGATATTTTAAAAATATCATTTTTGGGATATCAAACTCAAGAAATCCCTATAAATGGACAAATTAATTTAGACATCACATTAATTGAAGATTCTAACTTATTGGATGAGCTAGTTCTGATTGGGTATGGTAGTGTAAAAAAAAGCGACCTTACTGGTTCTATTTCTTCCATAAAATCTGAAGATTTGATGTCTACCGTAGTATCATCAATCGATCAGGGTATTCAAGGAAAAGCAGCAGGTGTGGTAGTCACTTTTGGCTCTGGTCAACCTGGTTCAAAATCCAATATTCGCATAAGAGGTACAAGCTCCATTTATGGTGATTTAGAGCCTTTATATGTTATCGATGGGGTTCCTATTTCATCTACAATTTCAAATATTGGTGCTGTTGCAGGACCTGCAATGAACCCATTGGAAAGCATCAATCCCAATGACGTAAAGTCTATTGAAATTTTAAAAGATGCTTCGGCTACTGCAATCTATGGTACTAGAGGAGCAAATGGAGTCATCTTAATTACAACAAAAAAAGGAAAATTAGGTAAACCCGTAATAAATTTAGATTATTCCTATAGCATACAGGAGGTTAACAACGAAACTTCTATGTTGAATGCAGCTCAATTGGCTGAATTAGGAAATGAAGCTGCAGATAATGCTGGTGTTGATAGACGAGAAATTTATGCAAGCCCGATCAATTTAGGTGTTGGCACCAATTGGCAGAATGAAATTTTTAGAATGGCACCTATGAATAATTTACAATTATCTATTCGTGGTGGATCCGAAAATACCAAATATTCTATATCAGGAAGTTATTTAAATCAGGAAGGTATTATTATTGGTTCGGATTTCGAAAAAGGAACTTTCAGAGTAAACATTGACCAACAAGTATCTGAAAATTTGAAAATCGGAACGAATATAAATATAAATAGAAATGTATTAAACGGAGTTATTACAAATACTGAATCTGCAATCCCATCAAGTATAACTTCCTGGGCGTTGGAATTTAATCCTGGGTTACCTGTATTTGACGATGAAGGAAATTATACTTATAAAAATAACACATCGAATCCACCTGTTGGAAATCCGGTTGAAGATGCTTTGCGAACGGATCAATTGAGTAAATCAACCAGAATTACGGGCAATTTATATTTAGAATGGGATATTGTCGAAAATTTAAAAGTTAAAAGTTTTATTGCTGGGGATGCTTATTTCAATAAGGAACAATCTTTTATTCCAAATGATGTTTTTAGAGGTCAGGAAAAAGGGCAAGCAGCTATTGCCAATTCTGAAGGTATAAATTGGTTGTTTGAGAATACATTAAACTATAATAAATTATTTGGAGAACATAAAATTGATATTGTTCTTGGATATTCAATGGAAGCTTCTAAAAATGAATTCCTATTTGCAGCTACCTCAGGCTTTGATGATAATAGGCTTGGGTATAACGCCATACAAGTGGGTGCTGAAAAAACATTGCTTTTTAACGGAACCTCCGAAAGACAATTGCAGTCTTTTTTAGGAAGGCTTAATTATAGTTTTAAAAATAAATATTTATTAACTATTTCTACACGTGTAGATGGATCTTCTGTATTTGGTACTGGTAATAAATACGGTGTATTTCCATCGTTGGCTGCTGCTTGGAAAATATATAATGAACCTTTTCTATCTGATTCAGATGTAATTTCAAATATGAAGCTGCGATTAGGAATAGGTAGAGTTGGTAACCAAGGAGTTAGACCTTATGGCTCCATGGGGTTATTATCTGTTACCGAAGCCTATTTTGGGGAGAATGAAATTGCAAAAGGATTCGGTCCTGGTACTTTGGCTAATTCAGATCTTAAATGGGAAACCACCGATCAATTAGATTTTGGTTTGGATATGGGATTCTTAAACAATCGAATTACTTTCACTACAGACATCTACTTTAAAAAAACTAAAGATTTATTATTAGAGCCTTTAGTACCATATACTACAGGTTATCGATTTGGACTTGCCAATGTAGGTAACATGGAAAATAAAGGAATCGAATTTACTATAAGCTCCAGAAATATTGAGGCTACAAATTTCAAATGGAGTACCGATTTTAATATAGCCTTTAATAAAAATAAAATAACTAATATTGAAAGAGATGAAGGTATTCCTGCTCCACCAATGCTGGGGGTTAATGGCTGGTCAATTTTAGAAGTTGACAAACCTATAGGTAATTTTTATGGTTATCAATCGGATGGTATTATACAGTCTAACGAAGACCCTTCACAAATTCCATATTTTGTTGATTATGTACCAAGTGCTGGTGATAGAAAATATATAGATCAAAATGGTGATGGTATTTTAAATGTTGATGACACCGTATTATTAGGGAATGCAAACCCTGATTTTTCCTATGGTTTAGGTAATACATTTGAATATAAAAATTGGTCTTTATTTATTTTTTTATCAGGTGTATATGGTAATGAAATTGCTAATTTCAACCGATTTGGTCTGGAGAGTTTTGATGGCCTTAGAAACAATTCCACAGCTGCTTTGAATCGATGGTCAACTACAAATCCAACCAATGATTATCCAAAAGCCAATGCAGATCCAAGAGGGTCAAATACTTTCTCTGATATTCAGGTAGAAGATGGGTCTTACTTAAAGGTAAGAGATATTACCTTGGCTTACAATTTTAATTCTGAATTGCTATCAAAATTACATTTAGCCAATTTTAAATTATATCTAAGTGCTAAAAATAGTTTTGTTTTTACTAATTATACAGGGTTTGACCCAGAAGTGAATCGATTCAGCGAAAATCCTTTAATGTCTGGAGTTGATTTTGGCTCCTATCCAACAGCTAGATTAGTAACTTTAGGTATAAATATAACTTTTTAAATCATGAAAAAAATTAACCATTTTATATTTACTAGTGCTTTATTATTCTTGTTTTTAACATCTTGTGATTTTCTTGAAGAAATTCCAGAATCCGTAATAAATACAAATTCCTTTTATAAAACAGAAAGTGATGCTATAGCAGCAACAAATGCTATATATGATTATATGACTGTAGGTACTCAAGGAATTTTTGATGAAGGATTTGGTGGTATTTTCTTTAACGATTTTTGGGTTTTAAAAGATATATTATCCGACAACTGTAAGGAAACGATAACTTCTGCTGAATATCAGGATCTATCAGAATTTAAGTTTACTCCAGATAATATTCGAATTGAATTGTACTGGGAAGATCTATATAAAACTATATTTTCAGCAAACATTGTAATTGATAGAGTGCCTCTTATTGAAATGGATGCCATAAAAAAAAATCATTTAGTTTCAGAGGCGAAATTCATTCGTGCATTGATGTATTTCGAAGCAGTTCGTTTATATGGCGAAGTACCTTTATTACTATATGAAACATCTTCAATTGCAGAAGCATCTGTAGAAAGGTCTGATGTTGCTTCTATATATGCGGCTATTATTGAAGATTTAAAATATAGTGCAGATCACTTGTCAAGGAGTTATCGAGTTGGCAATGGAAGACCTATTCCTGAAGCATGTATTGCTCTTTTATCAAAAGTATATTTAGAAATGGGTGAGTATCAGCTGGCTGCGAAAAATGCAAAAGCAGTTATGGATACTGGTGCTTTCTTTTTATGGGAAGACTATGGTGATATATTTAAGTTGGATAATATGAATTCTGGTGAAATTATTTTTGCAGCAAATTTTAGCGGAACACAAAGCCAGGGATTTAAACCCAATCAATATCACGTTAGATTGCTTCCTCCAATGATTTATGAAAATGGAAGAAAAGAAGGTCCACAAAATGCTTGGGGATGGGAAGTTCCTACAGATGATTTATACAATAGCTACAATATATTGGATAGAAGACGAGCCGTAACATTTATCACTTCATTTACATACAGTGATGGGTCAACTATAAATTTTGACCCTCATATCAGTAAATTTTGGGATCAGGAAAAAGAACCTGAAGGAAATAGTACAGATGCAGATGTTATCTATTTAAGATATGCAGAAATATTTTTGATTTATGCGGAAGCTTTAAATGAAATTAACAATGGACCTACAGATGATGCTTATATCGCCATCAATAAGATTAGGAATAGAGCAAGATTCAACGGGATAGAAGTGTTACCTATACTCCCAGACTTATCAGGATTAAACTATCAAGAATTTAAAGATGCCGTTTTATTAGAGAGACGTTTGGAATTTGTAATGGAAGGACATCGGTACCATGATTTGGTGAGAATGAATAAGCTGGTTGAAAAAGTAAATGGATCAGGTAAAGAAAATACGGCGGTATCAGCAACTCATAATTTATTACCAATTCCGCAAAGAGAAATAAATCTAAATCCCAATCTAATTCAAAATACAGGATATTAGATTTTATTAAACAAATTAAGCATATATAGATAGATGAGTTTTAATAAAAATCCGACCATAAAAGTTAGTCCGGAACAGGATTGGTGCATATTGGGTTGGGAACATATTTGCAATAAAATAGAGATTGCTATAGCACAGATAAATAAACCGCAATTAAACATTGTTGTTGAATGTTATCAAGGATGTAATATAGAAGAAATCAATTCGGTTTTAACAGCATATTTTACAGACTGCACGATAATTACTTCGGATAATGCTATGAAATCAGAATCTCAAATTCGTAAAATTACGCAACCTGATGTTACTGATGATAGAGTTTTTGGAATTCTTACAAAATTAAGAATGAATGACTTTTTTGATGTAGATAAAATTAATACTGTAAAAAGTGAATTATCAAAATCAAAAGGAACTTCAATAATTGTCGGTATCGGAGCTTCTCTATTGGTTGAACAATCAGATCTCATTATATATGCAGATATGGCTCGTTGGGAAATCCAACAACGTATGAGAAGAAACGAAATAGATAATATTGGTATTTTTGATAGAAATGAAACCGTCGAAAAACAATACAAACGTGCCTATTTTGTGGATTGGAGAGTCTGTGATGAATTAAAAAAAAAGTTAATTCCTAAATTTGACTTTGTATTAGATACAAATAATCCTAAAGAACCAAAATTAGCAACGGGTGATTCTATAAGAAGTGCTTTAGATAAAGCTACCAAACAACCATTTAGTGTTGTACCCTATTTTGATTCAGGTATATGGGGAGGGCAATGGATGAAAGAAAAGTTTGATTTAGATAAATCCTCTAATAATTTTGCTTGGAGTTTTAACTGTGTTCCTGAGGAAAATAGTTTGCTAATTGAATTTTCAAATACCCATTTTGAAATTCCTTCAATAAATGTTGTTTTCTATAAGCCGGAAGAGTTGTTAGGACCTTCAGTTTACAACGAGTTTGGAGCAGAGTTTCCTATAAGGTTTGATTTTTTAGATTCTATGGGTGGTGGTAATTTAAGTTTACAAGTCCATCCGCTTAAAGAATATATTCAAGAACAGTTCGGGATGGCTTATACACAGGATGAAAGTTATTATATGCTTGATGCAAGAGAAGATGCCTTTGTTTATTTGGGAATAAATAATGGTGTTGATGCTCATGATATGATTGCTGAGTTAAAACGATCTCAATCAAATGGACATATATTTGATGCCGAAAAGTATTCAACAAAATGGAGTGCTAAAAAACATGATCACTTTTTAATACCTGCAGGAACCGTACATTGTTCAGGGAAAGATTGTATGGTATTAGAAATAAGTGCTACACCATATATATTTACATTCAAACTTTGGGATTGGGGCAGATTAGGAATGGATGGAAGACCCAGACCAATATCCATAGATCATGGTGAAAAAGTTATACAATGGGATAGAACTCCTAAATGGACAAAAAATAATTTAATCAATCAATTTGAAAAAATTGATTCGGGAAATGGATGGGTCGAAGAAAAAACAGGCTTACATGATCTTGAATTTATTGAAACAAGAAGGCAGTGGTTTGATTGTAAGGTATTTCATAATACAAATAATAACCTAAATGTGTTGATGCTGATAGATGGCAAGCAAGCTATTATAGAAAGCCCTAACCAATCTTTTGAGCCATTTATTATAAATTATGCGGAAGCCATTATTATACCTGCAAAAGTTGGTGAATATACTATAACACCAACTAAGAAAAGTAATGGAGAAAAAATTGCCATTATCAAAGCATTTGTAAAAAACTAAAAGAATATGGATTCAAGTAAAAATCAATCATCAAAACAGTCTCCAATTAAATTTGTAATCATGATATCGGTTGCTGCCGCTATCGGGGGTTTGTTATTTGGATATGATACAGCTGTAATTGCTGGAGCCATTGGTTCTATTCAGGCTAAGTTTGATCTTAGTCCTGCATTAACTGGGTGGGCTGCTTCGAGTGCTATTTGGGGTTGTATTATAGGTGTGATTATTGCTGGGATTTTAAGTGATAAATTTGGTAGAAAAAAAGTGTTAATTCTTTCGGCAATATTATTTGCTGTCTCCGCAATTGGCTCATCTATCCCTAATAATTTAACACAATTTGTAATTGCTAGATTAATTGGAGGAATTGGGGTTGGTATTGCTTCTATGTTATCTCCTATGTATATTTCTGAAATTGCTCCAGCAAAAATAAGAGGGACATTAGTAACCTTATATCAATTAGCTATTGTATTAGGAATCAATATAATATACTTTGTAAACTTAAAGATTTCAACATCAGGATCCGAACAATGGAATATTGATACAGGCTGGAGAATTATGTTGGGATCAGAAGTTATACCCGCTTTACTCTTTCTGATATTATTACTTTTCATTCCAGAAAGTCCTCGATGGTTAGCTAGCAAAGGAAAATCTGAAGATGCAACATTAATTCTCGAAAAATTAAATGGAAAAGAGCAAGCAACAAAATTACTTAAGGAAATTGAAGAGTCATTTCTTAATGAAAAAGGAACATTTAAAGAACTTTTTCAACCAGGATTAAGAAAAGCAATGATTGTAGGAATATTTTTAGCCTTGTTTTCTCAAATTACAGGTATCAATGCCATTATATATTATGCTCCTGAAATATTTAAAAGTGTTGGATTCGGAACAGAATCTGCCATGTTTCAAACAGTAATAATAGGTATAGTAAACACCCTATTTACCTTTGTAGCAATTGCTTTTATTGATAAACTAGGAAGGCGAACTTTACTTTTATGGGGAATCTCGGGAATGATTATCTGCTTAGGAGCTGTCGGACTTCTCTTTTATTTAGATTTAAGTTCAGGACCTTGGTTGTTATTATTTATTTTAGGATTTATAGCTTCATTTGCAATGTCATTAGGTCCGATTCCATGGGTATTAATATCTGAAATTTTTCCAACAAAAATAAGAGGTATAGCTATGTCTATATCAATTTTAATGGTTTGGATTGGGGTAGTATTAATTACGCAATTAACTCCTATGTTGCTCGATGGAATTGGAGGAGCATTTACCTTTTGGGTATTTATGATTAATGCAATAATTCTATTGATTTTTACCTATAAAATGATACCAGAAACTAAAGGTAAAACTTTAGAAGAGATTGGTAAATTATGGCATTAGAATAAATTACTCAATTAACTAAAAAAAAAATTCTAATTTTTTTTATACCTAAATAATATGTATTTAAAAATTAATAAGAAACTATTCTTATCGACGATCTTAATTTTCCTTTTAATACATTTCGCCAAAGCTGGACCAGGAAATATAGCAATTTTGGCAAAAGCCACGGCATCATCCTATACTAGTCAAGACTTTAATCCTTCAAAAATAAATGATGGAATATTACACATTTTAGATAAGGGAGAATGGGTTTCGAAAAGCCAAGTTAATTTTTGGGGATATATTGAATATCCTTGGATACAGTTAGATTGGAACTCTCCTAAAAACATTAATAAAATTGTATTGTTTGATCGTCCAAACGAACAATCTCATCTTGCTGGGGGCAATTTAATTTTTAGCGATGGTAGTAAAATTAAAGTTACAGAAATCCCCAATGATGGGAGTCCAATGGTTATAAAATTTCCTTCCAAAAAAGTAGATTGGATTAGGTTCGAAGTTCAAGATGGAAATGGTACAAACCTAGGATTGTCAGAAATAGAAGTTTATCCTTCACCAATAGACTATAAAGATTATATTTCTTGGGTAGATCCATACATAGAAACCACAAGAGGACGGTATTTTTTCTGTGTTACTGGTAGCCAACCTTTTGGTATGATTAGTGCCTCACCACTCACTCGAAATAAAAATCAGTTTGGAGGTGGATATAATTATAATTCTACTGAAATATTAGGTTTTCCTCAAGTTCATGGATGGATGTTATCGGGATTAACTTTGATGCCAACAACTGGTAATATAGACCCTTCAAAAGGCGAACAAAATTGGAAATCTAAATTCTCTCATAAAGATGAAATTATTCAACCTGGATATCATCGTATTTTCTTAAAAGATCATAATATTTTGGTGGAACAAACAGCAAGTGATAGGGTGAGCTTTTATCGAATGACCTTTACAAAAGATGCACCATCCGATATTTTATTAAACTTAGGAGGTTATGTTGCAACTTCAACAATGACAGGGGCTTCCGTTACTAAAATAAGTAATACCGAAATTGAAGGAAGTATAAATACTGTTGGTCGTCTTTGGGGTGGACCAGACAATGTTAAAATATTTTTTGTTATGCAGTTTAGTAAGCCATTCGAATCTCTTGATGGCTGGGTGGATTCTGATAAATATTTAGATATTGATAAATTAAAAGGAAAAGAAGGAAGCACACCAAAGAATAAAGGACAAAGTTATCATGATGCACCAACCACAGGTATTGCTGCCCATTATACTGTAAAAGCTGGAGATCAAATTGATGTTAAGTTTTCCATTTCATATACCAGTATTAAAAATGCTAGAAATAATTTAAAAACAGATTGTAACCATTGGGATTTTAACAAGCTAAAACTTGAATCTCAAAAAGAATGGAATCAATGGCTCGGTAAAATTGATGTTCAAGGTGGGTCGGATAAACAAAAAATTAAATTTTATACAGATATTTGGCATACCCTATTAGGTAGGCATAAAATTGACGATGAAAGTGGCGATTATCCAGATTATATGACTGGTGAACGTAACGGATCACAAACATTAAATGCAAAATTAAAAGTTAGATCCTTACCAAAAAATAGCGATAAAACAGTAAAATTTCATATGTATAATTCAGATGCTTTTTGGTTGACTCAATGGAACTTAAATATTTTATGGGGACTTGCTTGGCCTGAAGTTTTAGATGAAATGTCAGCATCTCTTGTGCAATATGCCGATAATGGAAAATTATTGCCCCGAGGTCCAAATGTGGGTGGATATTCTTATATTATGACTGGTTGTCCCGCAACACCACTAATTGTTTCAACTTTTACTAAAGGATTACTTACAAAAGTAAATGCCGAACATGCTTATGATGTAATGAAAATAAATCATATACCAGGAGGTATGTTAGAAGCTAATAGTCAGTATATAAATAATGGTTATTTTGTAAAAGGCTGGGGAAGTGCAGGTAGAAGTCTTGAAGCTGCATTTCAGGATTGGAGTTTGGCACAAATGGCTCAAAGTTTAGGAAAAATAAAAGATACTAAGTACTTTTTAAAAAGATCTAAAGGTTGGAGAAATCTATATAATAAAGAACAACAATTGATTTTCCCGAAAGATGAAGATGGCAATTGGCTTCATAACGATCCTTTAAGCGGAGAAGGATGGGTTGAAGCAAATTCTTGGCAAGCAACTTGGTCTGTATCACATGATATTGGTGGACTATCTAAATTAATGGGAGGAATGGATATTCTTGGCAAAAAATTAAATTATGCTTTTGAACAGGCAGAGTCAACTGATTTTGTTTATGGATACGGTAATGGATATATCAGTTATGCCAATCAACCAGGGTGTTCAAATGCGCATGTGTTTAATCATGTAAAACAACCATGGCTGAGCCAATATTGGGTTCGTA
>JADGEA010000335.1 GCA_016744615.1 Flavobacteriaceae bacterium | reverse complement strand
TTAAGTGGTTATGTAGGCATTCTGCCCCGCATTAAGTTCGGTGTAACTGGACAGGAAAGTAGCCCGCAATCCCCAACGATTTCATACCGCCATCCGTTGGCATTCATTAAAAAAAAACAAGAATTGGACTTTAACAAAAAAATATCGGCACATTCAATTTTAGCATTAAAGGATGCCTTAGTTGCTATATATTATAGAAAAAAGGATTTAAGACAATTTATTGAATTGACAATCGAGAATACAGCAATTATTTCGACAATAGATTGGACTGAAAACATTAAATATGAAAGTGTATCTCAACTAATTGACCGAATGGTAAAGCGTCAAGACTTATACCAAACCGACTTGTTAAAATTAGTACAAGAAGTTGGGAATATGAATGATTTCTCTCATTTGGAATATTGGGATAAAGAGAACAAAGGATTAATCAAAAAAGCCCAAGTTGCAGTTGCTAAATTAAGAAAACAAGCCAAAGGATATTTTGACACAATTGAGGAGTTAAAAAAAACAGAGGAAAGAAGAGAAACAATTAAGGAAAAATTAAAAAACAGTATTTCTTACCAACAAAAACTTGATGAACTCAAAATGGAGTTTTATGAAATTGCTTCTAATACAAATTCTCAACAAAAAGGATTTCAACTTGAAAAATTTCTAAATAAATTATTCGTTTTCTTTGATTTAGACCCTAAATCATCATTTAAAGTTGTTGGAGAACAAATTGATGGAGCATTTACTTTTGACAATTCAGATTATCTATTAGAAGCAAAATGGCAAGAAAAGAAAGAAATTAATGCTGCGGACTTGTATACATTTGGCGGAAAAATTCAAGGAAAATTAAAGAATACATTAGGATTATTTATTTCTCTCGGACCTTATTCCTCTGAATGCACAGAAACAGGAAGTCCAATTCTGAAATCAATGATTTTAATGGATGGAATGGATTTAATGCAGGTTTTAGAAGGTCGAATAAGGTTAAACGAACTGATTTTGATAAAACGGAGACACGCATCACAAACAGGAGAAATATATTACAGAATGCAATAAAAAACCAGATTAAATGGCGTTATACAAAATAGAAAAGAAATTAGAGTACATAAAAGAAAAACCATTTCGACTTGAAAAAGAAATCCAAGAATTAACAGAAAATAATCTGAAAACTATTTTCGGACTTGAATTTGTTAAGTCTGAATTTGCTCTAAATAATTTCAGAATTGACACTCTTGCTTTTGATAAAGAAGCAAATGCTTTTGTAATAATCGAATATAAGCGAGACAAAAATTTTAGTGTAATTGACCAAGGTTACGCCTACTTGTCATTAATGCTAAACAATAAAGCGGACTTCATTTTAGAATTTAATGAAAACCTTGACAAAACTTTAAAAAGGACTGATGTAGATTGGTCGCAATCAAGAGTTTTGTTTGTTTCTCCTGCATTTACAAACTACCAAAGAGAAGCAATAAATTTCAAAGATTTACCGATTGAATTATGGGAAGTTAAAAGATTTGAAAACACAACAGTTTCTTACGAACAAATTCAAAAGGCTGGGGCACAAGAAAGCATTAAAACAATTTCCAAAGCAGACAAAACGATTGACAATGTTGCTAAAGAAATAAAAGTCTATTCAGAACAAGAGCATTTAGAAAATGTAAGTGGAGAAATAAAAGAACTCTACGAGAAATTCAAAAGTGCAATTCAGAATTTAGACAATCTTGAAGTCAAGCCAAAAAAGAAATATATTGCCTTTGTTGCTGGTAGAAATGTAATTGACATTTTACCACAGAAAAAAGCATTAAAAATGTGGATTAATATGAGCAAAGGAGAACTTGACGACACAAAAGGAATTACAAGAGATGTTTCAACAACTGGACATTGGGGAAATGGAGATTTTGAAATACAAATCAAAGATGATGAAAATTTAGAATATATACTAAGCCTTGTAAAGCAGTCGATTAAAAAGAATAAAAAATAACGAAATGCCAACAATGGCTATAGTTAATACGGGTTTTGGTACTTAACCCAAAGTGAAGTGCCTTTAATAAAGTCCGCAAAATTGAAAATTTTGCGTGTCTATTGAAATAAAGAAAAAATTAAAAATTTGGCTAAGTGCTTAATCGAAAGTTCACTACTTTTAATTCCCGTACTAACCATAGCCGGGACGTTGTGGCACATATGAGAACAGGAATATTATTCATATTATTAGCAATGATTTTTAATTCAGTAAATGGACAAAATTTGAATGGAAAATGGATATTGAAAGACATTGACTCTGGAAATGACAAGAAAGGTTATCCTGGATTTCAATTGCTAGAAGTTAAAGACTCAATTGCGGAATTTTACACAAATTTCTCACTCGAAAAACAAGCACCAAGCTTAAAGGTTTTGGAAAACGAAATATTGACTTCCAATAATGAAAAATTTGCCAAATACAAAGTGGTTAATGATAATCATTTGAAATTGTTTGTCGATGGAAAAGCGAATAGAAAAGACGCTATTTTTGAGTGTGACTTTTATCGACTTGAACCGACAATCACAACGCTGAAAAAAGAAAATATTGAAAAACTAACTTTCGTAATAATCGAAAATGAACGTGAATCTGAATTTGTTTTTAACAAAGAACTTTGGGATAAAGAGCGTTTAGAACTATTTAAAAGAAAAGAAGGAGAGAAAAAAATGATTGAACAAATTGACTCTACTTTTTTTATTTCAATGTATTCTAATGGAAAAAGAGATGTTTCTATTCCAATTAAAGAGGTTACGACTGAATTCTTAAAACTTTATGCTATTCCGACTGGACCAATGGGAATGATTGCATACCGAAAAGAATAAAATACGTGCCACAATAAATAGCCTTCATACGGCTTGTAAAGCCAAGTATGAAGCAGATGTTGAACTACATCCCGGTTGATTAACACTAATTACTGTTTATGGGTTTT
>JADGEA010000125.1 GCA_016744615.1 Flavobacteriaceae bacterium | reverse complement strand
TATTTATCTGATTATCAATATAATATACGAATAATTAATAATAAAACAACTTAAATTCAAAGAAATTAACTTAAAAAAAGTGTGCGTTTGCCCTGTATATTACTCCCCTTGAAATGGAAATAAAGTTAAAAGGAGTAGTGAAAAAAGCGGCTTGAAAAATTAGTCACAAATTTACTAGGTAGTCCAGAGCTGACATGAATCAATTATCCTATCAATATTTTGAAGGGATTGATTTAATGGCCATTGAAGGTGTAAATGATGCTACTATTTTAACAATTATAAGTGAAGTTGGATTAGAAGGTATCAAAAAGTTTGAATCCGCTAAACAATTTACTTCTTGGTTAAGATTAGCCCCAAACAATAAAATTAGTGGAGGAAAAATACTAAGTCGACATCTTCCAAAAGGAAGTAGTCGGTTAAAAAGAGCTTTTAGACTTGCTGCAAATACCATTGGAAATTTAAAAGAAGGGCATCTCAATGATTTCTTCAAAAGAATAAATTATAAAAAAGGACGTGCAACTGCTATAAGTGCAACTGCAAGGAAACTCGCTGTCATTATTTAGAATATGCTCTCAAAAGGGCAAGATTATAATCCTCCAAAAGAATATCTATATCTTGACCAAAAGCGAAAATTAAAATTAGTTAACCGAATTAAAAGAAATATTGCTAAATTTGAAATTAAACCCCAAGATGTCGGATTTAGTTAAATGCTGAATATCAGTATTTAAAATTTGACGTTAGTTGGAAAAGAAAACGTATCGTCCTAAAATAATATGACAAAAAAACAAATCAAACGAATATTTAGAATAGTATTTATTGTTGCAAGCATATCCTCTTTGTGGTTCGTGCCATGGATTTTGGTAAAGGCTTGGATACTACCAGAGCAAGTAAATGAAGCAATTGGTCATGGATTTGATGGAATGATTGTTTATGTGGACGAAGCAGAAAAACCGCCAGCATTTTATACAGGTGGTTGGAATGACCGAGAAAACAAAATACCTGTCGACCCGAAATTATTATTCAAGATTGCTAGTATCAGCAAGTTATATGTAGCAGTTTCTATCACCAAACTAGTCAAAGAAAAACGTTTGTCTTTAGATGAAACGCTAGATGATTACTTTCCCGAACTTGTAAACAGAATTGAAAATGCAGAAAATATCACTTTGAAAATGATGGTGCAACATCGAAGTGGAATTCCCAACTTTACCAATAATCCTGCCTTTTGGGAAGATGAACAAAAAAACGGTAAAAAGGCACTTGAATTTGCCCTTGATTTACCAGCTAGTTTTGAGCCAGATAAAGGTTATGAATATTCAAACACGAATTATTTGTTGCTTCGGGAGATTATTTATAAAGTAGTTGGTTATAGCCATCAACAATATATCAGGGAAGAAATATTGATACCACTCGGACTAAACAATACATTTTTTTCGCTTAAAGAAGTGGATATTGACGATGTTATGAGTGGCTATTATGTTGGAGTTGATGAAGACTTTAAGACCAATGAAAACGGAATGTTAGCTACGGCAGAAGATGTTGGTAAATTCTTACGAGCATTAAACGACGGCTCAGTATTTGACGAAGGTGAACAGGAAATCTATCCCTACGTCTACGAACATGGAGGTCTAGTTCCCGGTTATCAAAGTCTCGCAGAATACCATAAAGATATCAATATGGTTGTCATTCAATTTATTAATACAACTAATTTTGATGGATATGAATGGAACTTGTCAGAAATCATAATTAACCGAATTGTAAAAATACTGAGAAATGAAAAAGCTCACAATCGAGTAGACGGCTCCGACTAAAATAGCCGGAGTTCGCCTCTCACACCACCATACGTACGGGTCTCGTATACGGCGGTTCATAATCCTTCTTCCAAATCGCTCTTTACACCAATTTGGACTATTCTGTACTTTATAAAAAGGCTACATGTCTTCTAGGGAATCGATCACCCAATAACGAAAACTATTGCTCCTTTCCGTATTTCCAGAAGGATCATGTTCAGTCCTTCCCTACTTGTGAGACTTATGTGTTTTTACACACCTCGTTTCCCGTAGATACTATGACTTCTGCTGACTTCTCCAATATGCCAACTCGTAACTATGGAGATCTCCCCATTCTTTCACTCAATCACTGCCGTATCTACATAAATGGGGGGTCACGTTAATTTTATGGGGATTAAGTTTAAGAAGGAAAAAGGAGAAGCGTTTACCAAATAGAATCAAAGAATCATTACAAGTACCATTTCAAATTAATGATACTTGGAGCATCGATTTTGTGAGTGATGCATTAGAAAACAAGCGAAAGATTAGATCCTTTAATGTCATGGATGATTATAACAGAGAAGCTTTACATGTTGAAATAGATTACTCATTACCCAGCAAAAGAGTTGTATATGTTTTGAACAGATTAACCAAGAAAAGAGGAGTTCCAAAAAAAATAGAATGGATAATGGACCAGAATTTATCGCCCATATTATTCAAGATTGGAGCGCCATGATGAACATTAATTTTCATTATATCCAACCAGGTAAACCAACTCAAAATGCATTTATAGAACGATTAAACAGAACCTACAGAGAAAATGTATTAGATGCCTATATCTTTAAAGATTTAATGGAGGTAAGAGATCAAACTGATGTGTGGATGGAGGATTATAATAATTATCGCCCTCATTCCTACAATTTACCAACACCTTATAAAATTAATTGTAGTTTTTGCTTATTTACAAAAGTTTTTGAGAACTTTTAATCTGTATAACTTTAGTGCTCAAAAACAAATCCTAATTTTGAGCAATACGATGAATTAATTGATTGTCATAAAATATTAATTGTAAAGCAGGTTTACATGTTTTATGATATTTATATATTCTCTCCTTTTGGAATAATTATAAAAGCCATTTTGATTATAAATACCTTTTTTTTATGTCTGCCATTATAGTTTCATGATCCACTACTCTACCCTTTTCAATATCAGATTTAGCAAGTTTTAAATCCTCTTGAATCTGAAATAAATAAGCTTCTTTTGAAAATAAAACCTCACCCATTTTTGCAATTTCATCAATGGTAAAAGTATGTTCCCTTAATTTTATATAAAAAATTAGTTTTGACAAACCCAGTATTTCAACAAAATACTTCATTTTTTAATGATTATTTGCAATATATTCACTCAGTTCTTTAGCATTTTGCATAATTTTTTTATGCTTGACTCTGTCAATTCCAACTTCAGTAAGAACATTTGGATTACCACAAATATCTTTACACAAAACATATCCTTTCTCTAATAATTTATGAATATCCTTTTTTGATATAGTGGTTAAAGTGGTTATTGGATATAAACCATATTTATTTATTTGATCAGCAAGACTATAGTTATGAGGATAATCCCAGCTTACCAATTTTAAACCTGTACATTCACCATATTTAATCGCTTCTGATGAAAATCGCGTATTGGTATAGATCCATTGTTCATGAGTAAAATGATTTCCTTCCTTTTTTTTATGCTGTTTTTCAATATCTAAAAATCTGGATTGGATGTACAACGGAATCTTAATATTATTTACCCTACCCTGCTGGTTATGATATTTGCACTCCACCATAATATGCTTATGATCATTTTTAACAACTACATCTACTTCATGTGTAACACAATGACCTTGAACGATCACACCAACCTCTGTTTCATATCCTTCTGCTTTTATGATTGCTGCAATAAATTTTTCAAAAGGAAATCCAGAAGGACCTAACTCCATGATAGCCTTTTTGAGTTTATATCTTGAAGCATTGGGTCTTGATTTGCTTTTATTGAGCATTTTAAAAGCCATTTGATATATCTCTTTGGTCGAAATTCCATTATATAGTTTACTTTCAACAGCAGTAATTATATTTTGGATTAATTCTTCCCCGGCTTTTGTTCTTCTTAATGAATTCTTTAGTTTTTCTGTATCAAAATCAACCAGTTCACCTGAAAATTTTTTAACCTTAATTTTACTCATTTATTTACTTTTATGGATGTTTTCTTCAAATATATGAATTTAGAAATTACAATGCTTTAGCAAATTGAAAAACAAACTACACCTTTCATTTACTTTCCCAAAAAACAGCTTGATTACGAGACTAATGACTATGTCCTGATGTCCCTTCTTCAGATAATAAATTAAATCCTCCAAGTAAAAACTGATCAGCAACCTTAAAGGAGTCATCTTTTATTTCTATTGAACCATTGTAGGATTTACCTGTAGTTAATTCTTTTTTTGCAAAAGTATAATGCTCATTATCTTTTGATTTTAAGAGCAATACATAATTTTTATCTTCAACATCAACAACTGCATTTTCAGGTAAAGATCTAGAGAGATTATTATCAATTACAATATCTGCTTCTACATACATTCCAACTAAAAAACGGTGTTGAATACCATGATCAATATGCGCATGAACTTGAATTGTTCTGTTTTTATCTATAGATTTCCCTATCAAATGAATATGACCTTCAAAAATTTCATCAGTAGATTCAGGTAACCTAAATATTACTTTTTGTTCTTTTTTAATTTTTAAAACATCTTTTTCAAACACCCTTAATTCCAGATGAATATGATCTGTATTTACAATCTCCATAATTTTATCGGCAGGTGAAACATATGTACCTGTACTAACATTTACTTCGGTGATACTTCCATCAATAGGAGAGTAAATCGTAGATACTGAGGTTAAATTTCTTTTTTCAACTGATACAGGATTGATATTTAACATCTGTAATTTTTTACGCAAACCATTGTATATAGCATTCGTTTTTTTATAATCACTTTCAGCTTTCAAAAAGCTCTTTTTAGAAGAGATCTTTTCAGCAAATAATTCTTTTTGGCGATCATATTCAGATTTTAAATAAGAAAGCTGCTCAGATACTTCTAAATATTCTTGTTGTAATTGTACAAAATCAAGATTTTCAATTGTAACAAGCACTTGTCCTTTTTTTACTTTGTCTCCAATTAAAAGAGGGGAATTTTTTATATATCCTCCTGTAAAAGCACTAATCACAGCTTTACTGTTAGGAGGAACATCTATCATTCCTGTAGTTTTTATATACGTAGGAAAAGAATTTTCCTGTATGCTAACCAACTTCATTTTTTCATTTTCAAATTGTGCTTTTGTTATGGTAATGATGTCCGCATCACCAGTAACATTTTGATTATCAGAAGGTGTTTTAATAACTTCTGATTTATTTTCTGATTTGCCACAACTTAGTATCAATAAGGTAATTAAAATTGTGATTATATTTTTTAATGCTTTCATTTTTAGTTTTTATAATGTTAAATAATTAATTCTAATAACGGTTTGGTTGTATAAATTCAGATTATTCATATAGTTTAATAATATTCCAAATGCATTTTCTAAACTTTGTATATACTGAAAAAAGTCAATTTCACCATTTTTATAACTAAATTTTGCTGTTTTAAAAATTTCTTCAGAAAGATTTTTTCCTTCTTCATCATAATAAGAAAGAGCTTCTTCATACTTTCTTAACTGTGATAACAACTGAGCTTGTTTAGAATTCAGCTGAATTTTGTAATCTGCCGCCTGTTTTTCAACAATTTCCTGTGCAATTTTTGAAGCCTTGATCTTTGAAGCATTACCACTAAAAAGCAAAGGTATTTTTAACCCAATCTGATAACCCGATAAATTATAATTCAAATCTGAATTTGTTCCTTGAAAATAATTCAAACTTATATCAGGCAGTAAGCGCTGTTTTTCAAAACTGTTCTTTGCTTGAAATAATGATTTTTTGTTTTCAAAATAGGTAAATCCCAGATTTTCATTTAGATCTAAAATATTTAAGTCCAGTTTTTTTATTGCTTCCGGTTTGATAGTGAATTCATTTTTACTTTGAACTACCTTTTGCATATTCATCAAGGCAGAATGCACATCTTCCTGAGACTGAATATATAAGGTTTGTAATTGTTTTTGTTTTGCCTGTGATGTGATTTTTTCAAGATAGTTGGTTTCACCAGTTTCAAACCTTCTTTTAGCTGCGTAGGCAAAGGTTTTATAAAAGCTGTCCATTTTTTTGTAAATACTTTCTTTTTCAATTTCATATTGCATTTGATAATATGCAGATGTGATCTCACGTTCTAATATCTTCCTTTTTATTTTATACGAACTGGACTCCATATTATAGGTCGCTTCGTTTAATCTCTTTCCTGCAAAATAAATGGTAGGAAACAAAAAATCCTGTTGTATGCCAAATACCTTAAGAGGTTTCTCATTTACAGCCATATTGTTTTCATCAAAACTGTAATAGATCTCTGTTTTATCAAAATCAAAAGCATTCCCAATAAGAGCATCTGCTTCCTCAACTTTTAAAGAAGATGCTTTAAGACCCGCATTATTTTCCAATGCTAAATTATAAGCTTCCTCAAGATTCAAATGTTCAACTTCCTGCGCATTACTCTGAAAACCAAGCCTTAATAAAACCATTAAAAGTCCGATAATTTTTATATTGGCTTTTTTTCGTTCTTTCTTTTCTTTTTTTTTGTCAAAAATTGAATATAAAACTGGTAATACCAACATGGTCAATAATGTTGCAGAAACCAAACCACCAATAACAACAGTAGCTAAAGGCCTTTGTACTTCTGCTCCTGCATTTGTTGAAACAGCCATTGGTAAAAACCCAAGTGCTGCTGCTGCTGCCGTTAATATAACGGGGCGTAACCGCTCTTTGGCTCCTTTGATAACTCTTTCATTTATATCATCCATTCCTTCTAGTTTTAATTCTTTAAAATGCTCAACCAATACAATGCCGTTTAATACCGCTATACCAAACAAAGCAATAAAACCTACACCTGCCGAAATACTAAAAGGCATATCTCTCATCCATAATAAAATAACTCCACCAACAGCTGAAAGCGGAATTGCAGAATAAATCATCAATGCTTCACTTGCAGAACCAAACGCAAAATACAGCAGAATAAAAATGAGCACTAAGGCAATAGGCACTGCAATCTTTAATCGGGCTTTGGCATTTTGTAAATTTTCAAACTGACCACCATAGGTTACACTGTAACCAGCAGGGAGTTTAATGTTTGTTTCAATTAAATTTTGAATATCATCAACAACAGATTGCAGATCCCTGCTTCTTACATTAATACCTATTACTATCCTTCGTTTTGTATCATCTCTTGATATTTTTGCAGGTCCTTTTGAATAAGAAATCGTTGCCAGTTCATGTAATGGAATTTTAACTCCTGAAGGGGAATCAATATAAAGGTTTTCAAGATTTGAAATACCGGACCTATTCTTCTTGTCTAACCTGATTACCAGATCAAAACGTTTTTCCCCTTCATAAACACTTCCTACAATTGCTCCCGAGAAACCAGAAGATATCATCTTATTGATATCTTCAATATCCAAGCCATATCTGGCAACTTTCTTTCTGTCATAAACCACACTCATTTGTGGTAATCCAGCTGTTTTCTCAACAATAATGTCAGAAGCGCCTTTTACATTTCCAATCAATTTTTTAATTTCATTTGCTTTTTCACTTAAAATATTTAGATCTTCCCCAAATATCTTAACAGCAATATCTGCTCTTACACCTGTAATTAATTCATTAAAACGCATTTCAATAGGTTGGGTAAATTCAACTTCCATACCGGGTATGATGGCTAGAGCTTCTTTAATTTTATCAGCCAATTCATCTTTGGTTTTGGCAGATACCCATTCGCTTTTTGGTTTTAATTTGATAATAACATCACTTTCTTCCATAGACATGGGATCTGTTGGAATTTCTGCAGCTCCTATCCTACTTACTACCTGATCTACTTCAGGAAAATTATCCAATAAGATATTTTCAATTTTAGTAGTTGTTTCTATGGTTTTACTTAATGAAGTTCCTGTTTTAAGTACAGGTTGAATCACAAAATCACCTTCGTCCAATGTAGGAACAAATTCACCACCCATAGTATTAAAAAGGTAAATGGCAAAGATCAATAATACAGATGACAGACCTAAAACCATTTTTTTGCTATTTAATGCCCATCGAATAGTTGGTTCATAAGCATCACTTAAAAATTTCATCAATCTAACAGAAATATTCTTTGAAGAAACTTTTGCTGGTTTTAAAAATATAGAAGACATAGCAGGCACATAGGTTAAACCAAAGATCATAGCCCCAATCAAAGCAAAGCTAAAGGTCAAAGCCATTGGTTTAAACATTTTTCCTTCTACACCAGTCAATGTAAGAATAGGAATAAATACGATCAATATGATTAGCTGACCAAATACCGCTGAATTCATCATTTTTGACGAACTTTTTAAAGTAATTTCATCAATAGCTTCCTGTTTTTCAACAGAATTCAGCTTTAAAAGTTCTTTCCTGTTCGAAGTAATTTGAAAAGCAATATATTCTACAATGATCACTGAGCCATCTATTATAATTCCAAAATCAATTGCTCCTAAACTCATTAAATTGGCATCAACACCAAACAGGTACATTAAGGATAAAGCAAATAACAAGGTCAAAGGAATTACAGATGCAACAACAAAACCAGAACGTAGGTTTCCTAATATTAATACCACAATAAAGATCACGATCAAACAACCTAGAATTAAATTCTCTGCAACTGTATGAGTTGTTTTAGCAATTAACTCACTACGTTCTAAAAAGCCATTGATATAAACACCCTCAGGAAGCGTTTTCGAAATTGATGCAACACGATCTTTAACAGCATCAATCACTTTTTTTGAATTTCCACCCTTTAACATCATCACCTGCCCCATAACTTTTTCACCTTCACCGTTACCAGTTATGGCACCAAAACGCGGGGCACTTCCAAACCCAACTTCAGCAACATCTTTAATGTAAATTGAAAATCCATCAATAGTTTTAACTTTGATATTTTTGATGTCATCAATAGATTTAATCAGACCTTCAGCACGAATAAAATAGGCTTTATTAGATTTTTCTATATATCCACCACCGGCAATACTGTTATTCTTTTCAAGTGCATTAAAAATATCAATAGTTGAAATATTCATAGCTTTTAACCTTTCCGTATTTGTAGCTACTTCATATTGTTTTAAATAACCACCCCAGGTATTCACTTCAACCACACCGGGTATTCCCGAGAGTTGACGTTTTACGATCCAATCCTGGATAGTTCTTAGATCTGTTACAGAATATTTGTCTTTATATCCTGGTTTGGTATCTAAAATATATTGATATATTTCACCCAATCCGGTTGTGATAGGTCCCATTTCCGGAGCCCCAAATCCTTCGGGAATTTTTTCACTTGCTGATTTTATTTTTTCAGCTATCAATTGCCTTGGCAGATAAGTTCCCATATCATCTTTAAAAACAATGGTAACTACTGATAATCCAAATTTTGATACAGATCTTATTTCAACTACTCCCGGCAGATTGGCCATTTCCAATTCAATTGGATAAGTAATAAACTGTTCAATATCCTGGGTTGACAAATTCTTTGAAGTGGTTATTACCTGTACCTGATTATTGGTAATATCAGGCACAGCACCAATTGGGATTTGTGTAAGTGAATAAAGCCCAAATCCAATAACAAAAGCAGTAAATAAAAAAATGATTAGTTTATTTTTTAGACTAAATTTTATAATGTTGGTTAACATAATT
The DNA here is from genome assembly GCA_016744615.1 of Flavobacteriaceae bacterium. GTDB lineage: Bacteria > Bacteroidota > Bacteroidia > Flavobacteriales > Flavobacteriaceae > Lutimonas. The sequence goes on along the minus strand of JADGEA010000125.1, from coordinate 3,584 downwards.
CATTCATTGTTTTATAAAGTTAGACCCTCATATTACAAAAGGGTTTAAGAAATAAGTGTATATTTTAAAATATCTCATATAGAGATATTTTAACAGAAATGTTGCTTTGATATAGAATTGATTTTACAATTATATATCAAGCTGAATTATGTGAATTGAGGTGGTTGAAAAATCTTTTGTTTTTCGAAAGTTGAAAAATTATCTTGATAATAAAAATTTAGCGAAGATTCTTCTGCCTGAGGTATGGTAATATTTAAAGCAACTAAATTTAAGATGTACGATGATTGTATTTGAGAACTACAATCATGATTTATTGGCAGATGAGAATGATTTTTTTCTTCTTTCTCATGCTGTTTTTCGTGAGACTCCTTAAGCTCTCCATAGTGTTTTGACATAAAAACAAAAAAGTTATCACCATATTTAGTTTTATGCATTTTGGCATGATCTAATAACAAGTCAAATTTTAAAATATCACCTAAATGAATATTAAAACTTTGAACAAGAATAAAACTTGCTAATAATATGGAAAATAATTTTGTAACCATGCTTCACTGCAAAAATACTCAATAATTCAATTAAATTATTATGCCTTCATTTATTTATTCAATGTAGATATAACCAATCTTTATACTAAAAAGTTTAAAACTAATTCAACTTTGATTTTAATCATGTATTTTTGCGGAGTTGTTTAAAACGATATGGAATATCAGGTAAAAACCTGAATACAGAATTTAATATTTATGGAAAATATAGCTCATTTATTTTATAATTATTTCACTAAAGTAGGTATGTCTGAATTATGGGCAAAGTATTTAAATATGATTACTCTTTTGATTATTTCATTGATTATCATATATTTTATTGATTTGGCGATTAATAAAATATTGTTGAATTTTTTCAATAAAATTGCTAAAAAGACAAAATCAAATTTTGACAATTTAATGGTCAAGAATAATGTCTTTAAAAAAATATCACATATAGTTCCTTTCTATATTGCCTTGCATTTAATTTCGATAATTTTTACAGATTTTGATAGTATTGAAAATATTATCTCTAAAATTATAAGAATTGTATATGTTTTACTAATCATTTTAGTAATTAAAAGTGTATTAAATTCAACCAAAGATTATTTCAGAACACTGCCAAAGCTGAAAGATAAACCTATTGAGAGTTTTATTCAAGTGATCATGATTTTTGTGTGGATTGGCGGACTTCTTTCCATTATTGCTGTTGTAAATGGAGCTGAGATCTGGAAATTCTTCACCGCATTGGGAGCTGCTTCTGCCGTATTGCTTTTGATATTTAAAGATACTATTTTAGGGTTTGTTGCTAGTATTCAGGTTTCTATCAATGATATGGTTAGAATTGGTGATTGGATTACTTTTTCAAAATATGGAGCTGATGGAAATGTTACGGAAATCAATCTGGCAACCGTAAAAGTGCAAAATTTTGATAAAACTATCACAACTATCCCAACCTATGCCTTGATATCTGATTCTTTCAAAAACTGGAGAGGTATGGAAAATTCTGGTGGAAGAAGAATCAAAAGAGCTGTAATTATTAAATTAAATAGCATAAAGTACCTTTCTAAAGATGAGCTTATTAAGATTAAACAAATTGAGTTACTATCTGCTTATTTAAAAAATAGAAGTGAAGATATTGATAAATACAATACCAATAATAATATCAATAAAGATTTACTTATCAATGGAAGAAATCTAACCAATATTGGCGTGTTTAGAAAATATGTTGAAACCTATATTGAAAACCATTCCGGAGTCAATAAAGATATGATGATTATGACCAGGCAGCTGGCACCAACAACACAAGGTTTACCTATTGAAATTTATGCATTTAGCAGTGATAAAAGATGGCAAAATTATGAATATATAATGGCTGATATTTTTGATCATGTTATTGCAGCAGTACCCTATTTTGAATTGGAAATTTTTGAATTACCTACAGATTTATCTTCCTTAAGAAATGTTAATTAGGGTATAGCTAATTATAAATTCAACTAATAATTTAATGAAATAATTGACTAATTTTCACTCTTAACTGTCGTTTATAATCTTCTTCCAACCATTTGATATAGTTATTGGAGCTTTTTAATATACAATAGGAATATTGTTTAATTCTAAACTCAACGTCATCATGCAGTTCTCGTGATAAAATATGCGCATCAAATACATCTTCACTGTTTTCCGCACAAATTTTAGCATGTTGCTCAATGGATCTCATCAAAACAGCTTTTGATTTTTGTCCGGATTTCACTACAATTTCATACTCTTCTTTTACATCAAAATCAAAGTCAATATCCTTTGAATTTGCAAACATTTCCTTGATAGAGTCAGGCATTACATATCTAAAGTTTCGCTCTATCTCATCATCACTGATCAAATTTTCTAAGTAGAAAGTTGGGTTTTTAAAGATCAGATGCCAATCTATATCTGAAGTCCACAACCCGAATCTTGAAACATTATTTCCCAAATCAAGAACCGAAAACTCCTTTTTTGTACCGAGAATTCTTGATCCCCTTCCAATCATCTGAAAATATAAAGCCAGTGATTTTGTTGCCCTATTGATGATAATGGATTCAATGGTTGGTTCATCAAAACCTGTTGTTAATATCCCAACAGAAGTTAAGATGGCATCAGGTGTATTTTTAAACCATGACAAAATATTTTTTCTTTCTTCTTTGGTATTGGTATTATCAATGTATCTAACTTTATACCCTGCACTTTTAAAAACTTCATATACATGTCTTGAAGTTTGAATACCGTTATTAAAGATCAATGTTTTTTTACCTTTTGAGGTACTCTCATATGCATTTACCAGTTTGGTTTGCATGGTATTTTTTGCATATAATTCCTCTGATGATTTAACAGTGTAGTCACCGTTTGCACCAATTTTTAATGAACTTAAGTTAACATTAAAACTGTAAGTAGTAGCTTCGGCTAAAAATCCTTTATCAATAAGTGATTGAATATTTTCACCAACAAAAAGATCATTATAGATCTCTTTCATAGGTAAACTCATATTTGAACTTAAAGGAGTTGCTGTTACACCTAGAATAAAGCATTTTTCAAAATATTTAAAAAGCTTTCTAAATGAATTATAATGTGCCTCATCAACAATTACCAATCCAATATCATTGATATCAGCCTTTTCTTCTTTAATCCGATTGTTCAACGTTTCTACCATTGCAACATAGCAGGTAATATCCGGATCGTTGTGCACTTCTTTTACACTACTGTCAATTATCTTATTATCAACATGAAATTCAGTAAGCATATTAGATGTTTGCTTACATAACTCTATCCTATGCGTAAGGATTAAAACTTTTTGGTTGGTTTGCTTGATATATCTTCTTGCAATTTCAGAAAAAATTACAGTTTTACCACCACCGGTTGGTAATTGGTACAATAAATTATAATCAATAGGGAATTCATTTATTCTCTCAAATATTCTATCGATTGCACCATGTTGGTAATCATAGAGTTTTTTACCAATAACCTTTTCCTCTTTATCAAGCTTTGTAAGTACCATAAAAACAATTAACTATATCTTTGCAAAAGTACTCA
>JADGEA010000124.1 GCA_016744615.1 Flavobacteriaceae bacterium | reverse complement strand
AGACCTAATAGAAAAAATGAACGAAAACATCGACAAAAGAAACCTTATAGCATGAATTACAAACGATTATGATGATTTACTAACTAAACGACATTGATAGATAATTACTAATTAACAAAAAAACCTGTTTAGCTAAACTAAACAGGTTTTAATTAATTAATCAAAAAATTTAATTATTTTTCATCGTCTTTTACTTCTTCAAAGTCAACATCCTGAACATCATCTTCTCCAGAAGTTTCTGATCCAGCACCTGTATCAGCACCTGGTTGAGGTTCTGTTGCTCCACCTTGACCATCTTGTTGTGCTTTGTACATTTCTTCAGAAGCTTCTTTCCAAGCTGCATTTATTTTTTCCATTGCAGCATCAATTTGAGCAAGATCTTTAGATTCGTAAGCTTTTTTCAATTCTTCTAATGAAGATTCGATAGGTGCTTTTTTATCTGCAGATAATTTATCGCCAAATTCTTTTAACTGACTTTCAGTTTGGAAAATCATTGCATCAGCACCATTGATCTTTTCAGCGGTTTCTTTTGCTTTTTTATCCTCATCGGCATTAGCTTCGGCATCAGCTTTCATTTTTTTGATATCATCTTCTGATAAACCTGAAGAAGCTTCAATTCTAATATTATGCTCTTTACCTGTACCTTTATCTTTTGCAGATACATTGATAATACCATTAGCATCAATATCAAAAGTTACTTCGATCTGAGGAACTCCTCTTGGTGCTGGTGGAATTCCATCTAAATGGAATCTACCAATGGTTTTATTATCAGCTGCCATTGCTCTTTCACCTTGTAATACATGGATTTCAACAGATGGCTGATTTTGGGCAGCAGTTGAGAAAACCTGTGATTTCTTGGTGGGAATCGTAGTGTTAGATTCAATTAATTTAGTCATTACATTACCCATAGTTTCAATACCTAAGGCAAGTGGAGTAACATCTAACAGCAATACATCTTTTACATCACCGGTTAAAACACCACCTTGAATTGCAGCTCCAATTGCTACAACCTCATCCGGATTAACTCCTTTTGATGGTTTTTTACCAAAGAATTTTTCAACTTCTTCCTGAATTCTTGGCATACGTGTTGAACCACCTACCAAAATTACTTCATCAATATCTGATGTACTTAGATCAGCAGCTTTTAAAGCAGCACTTACAGGAGACATAGATCGTTTAATCAAACTATCAGCCAATTTTTCAAAATGAGCTCTGGTTAAAGTTTTTACTAAGTGTTTTGGTCCTGAAGCAGTAGCTGTTACATAAGGTAAATTGATCTCAGTTTGTGTACTTGATGATAATTCAATTTTTGCTTTTTCTGCAGCTTCTTTTAATCTTTGTAAGGCCATAGGGTCTTTACGAAGATCCATGTTTTCTTCTTTGTTGAACTCTTCTGCTAACCAGTCAATAATTACCTGATCAAAGTCATCACCTCCTAAATGAGTATCTCCATTGGTTGAAAGCACTTCAAAAACACCATCACCTATTTCTAATATTGAGATATCAAAAGTACCTCCACCTAAATCATAAACAGCAATTTTTTTATCAGCACCTGACTTGTCCAATCCATAAGCCAAAGCAGCAGCAGTAGGCTCATTGATAATACGGCTTACTTTTAGTCCTGCAATTTCACCAGCTTCTTTTGTAGCCTGACGTTGTGCATCATTAAAATATGCAGGTACGGTAACAACAGCTTCTGTTACGGTTGTTCCTAAATAATCTTCAGCAGTTTTTTTCATTTTTTGAAGAACCATTGCTGAGATTTCCTGCGGAGTGTATAATCTTCCGTCAATATCTACTCTTGGAGTATCATTGTCACCTTTTACTACCTTATAAGGTACTCTTTCTGCTTCCATTTTTGATTCAGAGTATTTATTACCCATAAATCTTTTGATAGAATATATTGTTTTTGTTGGGTTTGTAACTGCCTGACGTTTTGCAGGATCACCAACTTTTCTTTCTCCACCTTCAACAAAAGCTACTATTGAAGGAGTTGTTCTTTTACCTTCGGCATTAGGGATTACCACCGGCTCATTACCTTCCATTACTGAAACACATGAGTTGGTTGTTCCTAAATCTATTCCTATTATTTTACTCATAATATTATATTTTTAAATTTTAGTCTTTTTAATTTGTTTAACTGCTGCTGTATAGTCAATCATTATGCCATTACTTATTTTTTAATTTTTTGGCAGAATTTGTCATTTCATAGTGACATACTGACAGAATTAATGACGCAATGCTTGAATAACTCAATGTGATAATGTATTCATATTAGAACGATTGGATAATTAAATAGGTCGTAAAAAAAATGTTATTTGGGATTAATAGCTATAACGCAAAGTTTTACAGAGTTACTTTTAACGATTTTTAGTGTGAAACTTGTTATTCTTTACGATATAAGGATCAGTTTTTCAATTTGATATTTTAAACTTGTTCTTTGCTTTTTGTTATTACTTTATAAACCGTATTTTTGAAAATCAAATTGCTACAAATGAAGTATTGCAAACCGCTCTTTTTAATCTTAATCTTTTTATTGATAACCACTTATTCTTTTTCACAAGAGAAAAAAGATCGAGAATTTAGAGGTGTGTGGATTGCTACGGTTGAAAATATAGACTGGCCTAGCTCAAAAGACTTAAGTACCAAGGAACAGAAAAAGGAGATTATTCATCTTTTAGATTTGTATAAAAGTTTAAATTTTAATGCGATTATTTTTCAAATACGTCCTTCGGCAGATGCTTTTTATAATTCCAGATATGAACCTTGGTCGGCATATTTAACGGGTAAAAGCAATCAACAGCCTACACCATATTATGATCCTTTGGCCTTTATTATTAGCGAAACACATAAGCGTGGAATGGAATTTCATGCATGGTTAAATCCATATAGGGCTATTGTAAATTATAAAGAATTTCATTCTAATCCTTTTCGGTTGACCTATGAAAAACCAGAATGGTTTATCAATTATGGTAAAAACAAATATTTTAATCCGGGTTTACCCGAAGTAAGAAAATACACCAATAAAATAGTAGAAGATATTGTTCAGAATTATGATGTGGATGCCATTCATTTTGACGATTATTTTTATCCTTACAAAATAAAAGACGAACCGTTTCCAGATGAAAATACATTTAAAGAATTTGGAGGTAATTATTATCCAAATCAAATTGATGATTGGAGAAGAGATAATGTCAATATTATTATTGAAGAATTACATGCTACCATTAAAAAGATAAAACCATGGGTGCAATTTGGTATTAGTCCGTTTGGTGTTTGGCGTAATAAAAGTGCTGATTTAAAAGGATCGGATACCGATGCTGGGCAAACCAATTATGATGATCTGTATGCTGATATTTTACTTTGGATAAATAAAGGCTGGCTGGATTATATAGTGCCGCAGGCATATTGGCATATTGGTCATAAAAAAGCAGATTATGCAACTATTGTGAAGTGGTGGGCAGGAAACAGCCAAAATTTGAATTTATATATTGGTCAGGGAGTATATCGATTGGACAGAAAAAAGGAACACAGAGCATGGAAAAAAAAGAGACCAACAGAGATAGAAAAACAATTAAATTTGAATAGAAGCATTCCTCAAATAAAGGGAAGTGTTTATTTTAGTGGGAAAACTTTTGTAAAGAATCCATTAGGTGTCAATGAGATACTTAAAAATAAATACTATCAAAATCCGGTTTTGCCTCCCTCTATCAATCATGAAAAAGTTTTTATTCCTGAACCAGTTTATGGAATTCAATTGAAAAAACAAAAGAATAAAAAGTATCAATTATCATGGGAATCTATGCTGGAGAATAAAGAAAAAGAGGCGGTAAAATTCATGGTTTATAAATTTGATAAAAATGACCGAGTTCATATGGATGATGCTTCAAAACTCATAACCATTACAGGTGACCATTATATAGATATCAGTAAAAAAGAATATAAGCAATCATATATTTTTATAATCAAGTCGGTTAGCAGAAATAATAATACATCAAATGGGGTAAGGTTTGTTAAGTAAAAGAATAGAATTTTTTTATTCTATTTCAATATTATATTTATGTAAAAGACCTTCTATTCCTGATTGTGAAAACTTAGCTTTTTGAATATTATTATTTTCCGGATCTACCGCATAATTATATGCAGTTCTTAGATCTGCTTTTTCCAGATTTGTTCTTTCAAATATAACTTTACTCAGATCACAATCATTGAAATGGAATCCTTTTAAGTTTGATTCAGTAAAGTCAACTTCAAGTAAAGAACAGGAAGTCATTCTTACATTTTTTAGATCTAATTGGTAAAAAGAAGATAAATTTAAAATACTGTTGTTAAATTTAATTTCAAAAAAGTACTTATTACAGTTTTCAAATCGCAATCCTAATAATTTACAATTATTAAATATAATTTCTTTAAATTGAGTATTATAAAGTTTGGAAAGGCTTAGGTTGCAATTGTCAAATTCACATTCTACAAAACTAATATTTGATAGATCTACTCCTGAAAAATCACAATTTGTAAATGTACAGTATTCATAATCAGCTATTTCTAAATGGGTTTTAGAGAAATCATTTCCTTTGAAATTTTGACTGTCAATAAATGCTTTATTCATAATTTATCGGGTAAAAACCAATTGATTATTACTGGATAAATTACTATCAAAAGCATAGTTATCATAATTAAAACCTTTAAGATCTTCTGTATTTTCAATATTATTATCTATAATATATCGCACCATCAATCCTCTTGCTTTTTTTGCAAAGAAACTTATTATTTTTAGATTTCCATTTTTATAATCCTTAAAAACAGGTATAACAACGGGTGCTTTAAGTAGTTTGGGTTTTATTACCTTGAAATATTCATTACTTGCGAGATTAACAAAAACTTCATTTTCTTTTAATTCATTATTTAATGTTTGGGTAATGCTTTCTCCCCAAAATTGGTAAAGATTATCTTTTCGACCGATTTTTAACTTGGTTCCCATTTCCAATCGGTAGGCTTGCATAAGATCCAGAGGTTTTAAAATGCCATATTGACCTGAAAGAATTCGTAATTTGTTTTGTAACTGATCTAATTTATCCATTGGAATGGAATATGCATCTAATCCTTCATAAACCGTTCCTTTAAAAGCATAAATTGCCTGACGGGAATTGTTGGGTGTAAAAGGTAAATCCCAATCCTGATTGCGTTGCCAGTTTAATTCTCCTAATTTATCGGATATAGACATTAGCTTGGAAAGAGCTTTTGGGCTTTTTTTTCTTAAAATTTTATTGAGTTTTTCAGCCTGATCTATAAACTGAGAATTTGTGGATTTATCTGTAGGTGCAACACTTGTAAAGTCTAATGATTTGGCTGGTGAGATAACTATTTTCATTGTTAAATGTTAATGATTTTTAATGGTTTGGTGTCATTTGTAAAAGTACAAATCTAAAAAGGATTCGCAAATCACTTTTGTTAATTTGTTTTGTATCTATTAACTTTGCAACTCCATAATACAAAAACTAAATGACTAGAATTAAACAGTTTCTAAAACAAATAATAAAGTTTTTTTTGATAAGTCTGTTTATAGGAATTCTTGTAACTCTTGTTGTACCTTATTTTGGTAATCTCTGTACAAGGAACTCTAATAATAAAACATTTGATGTAATTATAGTGCTTGGTAGCCCTGCATCTGATGATTGTAAACCTGGGGCAATAATGGAAGGTAGGGTGGACAAAGGGATTGAATTATTAAAATTAGGAATAGCAAAAAAGATCTTGTTTACAGGGAGTTCTGTAAGAAATAATTGTACAGAAGCAGAGGTAATGGCAGCATTTGCAATTTCAAAAGGGATTTCTGAAAACCATATTTTAAAAGAAACAAGAGCAGAAAACACTTTTCAAAATGCCTTTTATTCTACTAAACAAATGAAAGATCTTCATTTTACATCAGCTGCAATTGTAACATCTGCGCCTCATATTAAAAGAGCTTGTGCTGTTTTTGCAAAGTTTGATATCGATTATTCTATGTTTCCATCAAGTAACCCAGCTAATATATCGAAGTTACAGCTATTATTTTGGGAGTTTGGAGAAAGAATGATTTTGACACATCATATCATTTTTGGATACCCTGAATAGGATTTTAGAAATCATTCATTTTAGATTGGAAAATTTCTAAGAATTTTCCTACGTGGTAACCATCTATCAATGCATGGTGAACTTCAATTGAAAAGGGCATTTTTTTAGTATTGTTTGTTTTATAAAATTTGCCAAATACAAATTTCGGAATTCCACTTTTTTCTCTTTCAATACTTCTTGCGTGTTTGATACTTGTAAAGGTTATCCACGGAAGTGAAGAAGCATAAATCAAATTGATATTGTCTTTATTGGTATCAAATTCAGCTTGTTCAGCATGCTTTTTTAAAACTTCTTTTCCGGAAAGATCAAATTCAAAAATGTTGTCTTTCTTCTCAAAATAACAAAATGAAAAGGAATTATCATTATTTAAAACGGTAGAGCCAATATCAATATGATCAAATTCAAATAATGTATCATCGATAATTCTCAATCTGAATTCAAGTATTTCATTTGCTGATGCAATAGCAAAATGTAAGCATGATAAAAAAAAGGAAAGATTTTTCTTTTTACACTGATCATACAAATTGGTAACATCCAACTCTGTAGTTAAATTAAAATAAGGGTCATCATAAGTTTTAAAAAAATCATACTGACTTTTTCTGTTCCATGAACTTGTATCAAATTCTTTCTTCTGCATTTATCTGATTTTTTTTATTCTTTTTGGTGTATCGTATAGTTTCTCCATTTTTCAATACACAATGCCATATCATCTGGAAGCTCAGAATTAAATTGTAATATTTTTTTTGTTGTAGGTTGTTCAAAACCTAAAGTTTTGGCATGTAAAGCCTGTCGAGGTAATATTTTAAAGCAATTATCAACAAATTGTTTGTATTTTGTAAATGTAGTACCTTTTAAAATTCTGTCACCGCCATAACGTTCATCATTAAATAATGTGTGACCAATATATTTAAAATGTGCCCTGATCTGATGGGTTCTTCCCGTTTCTAATTTGCATTCCACCAAAGTAACATAGCTAAACCGCTCGATAACTTTATAGTGTGTTACGGCATGTTTACCAAAATCACCATCAGGAAAAACATCCATTTGTAGTCTGTTTTTTAGACTTCTTCCTATATTTCCCTCAATAGTCCCTTCTTCATCCTCTATGTTTCCCCAAACAAGTGCAAGATATAATCTTTCGGTAGTTCGATCAAAAAATTGTTTTGCCAAATTTGCCATGGCAAATTCAGTTTTTGCAACAACCAGCAATCCGCTTGTGTCTTTATCAATCCGATGGACTAGTCCTGGTCTTTCATTACTGTTTTTTGGTAAATTTTCAACATGATATATCAAGGCATTTACCAAGGTTCCTGAATAATTACCATGACCGGGATGAACCACCATTCCGGCAGATTTATTTACTACAATGACTTCATTATCTTCATAAATAATATCAATAGGGATATCTTCGGCAACCAGTAAGTTTTCATGTGGAGGATGAGCTAAAACAACTCTTACAACATCATTCGCTTTTATTTTGTAATTAGCTTTTACAATATTTTCATTTACCAGCACATTGCCTGCTTTTATTGCCTGTTGGATTTTATTACGTGTGGCATTTTCAATAAAATTCATTAAAAATTTATCTACACGTAAAGGTTCCTGACCTTCGCTTGCAACAAACTTATGATGTTCATAAAGCTCGTCGTTGTTTATTTCTTTTCTATTTTCATTTATCATTGAATGCTGTGTAATTCTTGTATCTTTTTTGTAAACTGTATGGAATCTCTTTTTTCTGTACCTCTCTCTAAAACTAAATGAATGATGGTATTTTTAGATAATTTATCACCTGGATTCACCTTTTTTCCATTTGCTTCGAGACCTCGTACTACATCTTTATATCTACCGGGAATGTAAATGTCTTTACCAATACGAAATCCCAAGGATTTTAAATGAATGACCACTCCCTTTTTTGAAGATCCACTATTTTCCCCTTCTACAAAATTTGGAATAACAATTTTTCTGTAGCCAGATGGATTTAGAGTTACGTAAATTTTTCTATTTTCTTTTACAAAGTCACCGGCAATTGGGTCTTGTTCAATGACTGATTTTGGTGGGAATTTTGGATTAAAACTCGCTGAATCAATCACAACAAAGTTTAGTTTTAGATCTTGTAGGGTTACTTGTGTTTCACTTAAAGATAATTGCTCTAAGTTGGGTACTTTGATCTTTTCATCATGCTTGGTATAGTTATCCATCCATTTCATTAACCCAAAGATCATTATTACTACCAGTACAACAACAGAAATGATAGTTCTTAAAAACTCTTTACTTTTTAAATATTGGAAAAAACTCATGGTCAAAAATTATTTTTCAAAATTACATATATTTTTCCATTGTATATATCATTAGAGTAAGGAAAAAAATCATCTACTTTTTCATCAGCTAAGATATTGATTTTATTTTTTTCAAAGAAAATAACTTTATCACCTCAAATGGTTATCACTCATATTACTTCTTTTTTGTAAGTTTGTATCTATTTCTTAAAAAGAATCAATGAAAAAAAATATTGCCATTATTATGGGAGGTTATTCCTCTGAAATAGAAATTTCTTTACAAAGCGGTAATGTAGTTTATGAGCATTTAGATAGAGAAAAATACAATTTATATCGTCTTCATATATTAAAAGAAAAATGGATTTATGTAGATGAGAACAATGGAGAACACCCTGTGAATGCTGCCGATTTTTCAATAATAGTAAATGGTTATAAGATCAAGTTTGATTGTGTTTTTAATGCGATTCATGGTCATCCGGGTGAAGATGGAACCATTTTAGCTTATTTTGATTTGTTGCATTTAAAACATACTTCGGCACCTTTTTATCAAATGGCGGTTACATTTAACAAACGTGATACATTGAGTTTTTTAAAGCCCTACGGAATAAGAATTGCAAAATCTTTTTATTTGAATAGAGGAGATCAAATTGATAATGACAGAATTCTAAAAAAAGTTGGCTTGCCATGTTTTGTGAAACCAAATAGGGGAGGATCTAGTTTTGGTGTGACGAAGGTTAAAAATGCTGACGATTTGTTGCCTGCTATTGAATTAGCTTTTAAAGAAGATGAAGAAATTTTGATTGAAGAATTTTTAGATGGAATTGAAATTTCGGTTGGTGTTATTGAATACGAGGATAAAATTAAAGTTCTGCCTATTACAGAAATTGTTAGCGAAAATGAATTTTTTGATTATGACGCAAAATATTTAGGCAAGTCAGATGAAATTACACCTGCAAGAATTTCAGAAAAACAGAAAATAAATGTGGAGATAGCAGCAGATAAAATATATAGATCACTAAATTTAAATGGTTTGTCAAGATCTGATTTTATTATTGTTGGTGATAAACCGTATTTTATTGAGTTGAATATGGTGCCGGGAATTACCGCAGAAAGTATTCTGCCAAAGCAGGCAAAAGCAGCAGGTATAAGTTTAAAGGAATTATTTGGCAATGCAATTGAAATGGCAATTAATAAGTAGGCAGTATCCTTTTGTAAAGGCTGTTATTTAGGTGAGTATAAATAATAAAGTTTTTCCAGATTAGTTTTACTTGGGAAGTATGTAATTTGGAATTTGAAATAATTTTGAATCTTTAATTTTGAATATAAAGTATATGAGAAGAGCAGTTTTCCCCGGATCCTTTGATCCTTTAACATTAGGGCATACCGATATTATTGATAGAGCTTTACCTCTTTTTGATGAAATTGTAATTGCAATAGGAACAAATTCATCTAAGAAATATATGTTTGATCTTGAAAAACGGAAAGAGTTCATTAAAAAAACATACAAAGATGAACCTAAGGTAAAGGTAGATACCTATAAAGGTTTGACCATTGAGTATTGTAAAGAAATTGATAGTGATTTTATTTTACGAGGACTTAGAAATCCTGCAGATTTTGAATTTGAAAAGGCGATAGCACATACTAATAGAAAAATGTCGCAGATAGAAACGGTATTTTTATTGACAAGTGCTGATACTTCCTACATAAGTTCAAGTATAGTTCGTGATATTTTACAAAATAAAGGAGATATATCATTATTTGTTCCTAAGGTAGTTTCTGAAGAATTTTAACCAGAATGAGATTTCTATTTCTTTTAATTTTATTATTTGTTTCAAATACCTATGCCCAAAAATTTCAAACGGTTTTTGAAAAAAGTAATGGTACAAAAACATCCACGTATCATGAAGTATTAATATTCTATTCTGATTTATCTCAAAAATATAACGAGATCTCTCTTATAGAAATGGGAGAAACTGATTCAGGTTACCCGTTGCAATTAGTTGTTTTTAATTTCGATGGTAAAATAGATTTAGAAAATATCAAAAAAACAAATAAATCTACAATTCTTATCAATAATGGCATTCATCCCGGTGAGCCGGATGGTATAGATGCGAGTATGTTGTTGTTAAGAAACATTGTTCAAAATGATCAGCTGAAAGAGAAATATAAGAACCTAATCATTTGTGTTATTCCGGTGTATAATATAGGAGGAAGTCTGAATAGGAATTCAAATAGTAGGGTGAATCAAAACGGACCTAAATCGTATGGATTTAGAGGGAATGCCAGAAATTTTGATCTGAACAGGGATTTTATTAAAACAGACACCAAAAATGCCAGAGCTTTTACTGAAATTTTTCATTGGATAGATCCTGATATATTTATTGATAATCATGTGAGCAATGGGGCTGATTACCAATACACATTAACACATCTGTTTACGCAGCACAATAAACTTGGTGGTAAATTAGGAACATTTCTAAATCAGAAAATGATGCCAGAAATGGAAAAGAGTCTTAAAAAGAAAGGATTCATCATGACACCTTATGTAAATGTATTCAATCGTGTGCCTGATAGCGGATTTTCACAATTTTTTGATACTCCAAGATATTCAACAGGTTACACTACTTTGTTCCAAACTTTGGGGTTTATGGTAGAGACACATATGTTAAAGCCATATAAACAAAGGGTGGAGGGGACTTATGAATGGATGTTTAGTGCTTTGGATTTTTTAGAAAAGAATGGAAAAACAATTAGCAAGTTAAGAAAAGAAAGTCGCAAAGATTTTTTGTCAAAGAAAACCTATCCCATTCAATGGGAAATTGACAGCAGTAAAACATCTAAATTGCTATTTAAAGGATACGAAGGAGAATTCATTAAAAGTGAAATAACGGGATTGAACCGATTAAAATATAACCGTTCAAAGCCATATACAAGACCTGTAACGTATTATAATTCATTTAAGGTAAAGAAAGAAATAGAAATTCCTGAGGCATATATTATTCCACAAGGATGGTGGAAAGTTTTAGATAGATTGAGAAATAATCAAATTGAAATGATTCCTTTAAGTAAAGATACGGTGATTTCTGTAGAGGTGATGCAAATCGAAGATTATAAAACTAGAAAAGGAGCATATGAAGGTCATTATGCGCATTTTAATACAACGGTTGTTAAGAGTAATAAAAAGGTCACTTTTAAAAAAGGTGATTTTTTAATTCCGGTTAAACAAAATGGAATTAGATATTTATTAGAAACCTTAGAACCTGAAGCCCCTGATTCTTTTTTTAACTGGAATTTTTTTGATACAATTTTGCAAAGAAAAGAAGGGTTTTCTCCATATGTTTTTGAAGATCTCGCTATTGAGATATTGAATAATAATGCAGACCTAAAATCAAGATTTGAAATGTTAAAAAAGGAAGATAAAAGCTTTAACAATAATTGGTATGAACAGCTAAATTTTATATATAAAAACTCAAAATATCAGGAAAATGCCTATTTGCAATATCCTGTCTATCGTGTTATTGATCAAAATTAAAAATTTTCTACTGTTTGTTATGATTGAAAAAAATCTATTTTTGTATAGATTCATTTTGAAATGAAATGGAAAGGAATTGTTTTGTGAAATTTATATTTGCTATAATGTTAAAAAAAATATTTTTATTATTTGTTTTTTTTATTGGAACAAATATTTATGCTCAGTTTGTAAATCCTGAATCTGTTCGATCAAGAAGGGATAGCACTGGGTTTTCAGGTACAATTGGTTTGGATGTTAGTTTTATAAAAAATACCAGTTCCATATTTTCATTAGGGAACTCCATATATGTACAATACACAAATAAAAAACATTTAGCTTTTTTTATCAATAGCCTCAATATTAAAAAGGTTAATGATGAAAGCATTGTAAATAAAGGAACTCAGCATTTGCGTTATAATTACAAATTATCTAATAAGATTGCTTTAGAGGTTTTTATGCAAAACCATTATAACAAAATATCAAAGATTGATAAACGTAGGCTAACAGGAGGGGGGGCAAGATTTACAATATTTGATAAAGGTAGATTTGAAACTTATTTGGGAACACTTCTTATGTATGAATATGAAAAAATAAAAGAAGATCAAATCATTTATAATGAGGATTTTAGATTTAGTGGGTATGCATCGTTTAGATGGTTTCCAATAAAAAACACAACTATTACAAGTACTACCTTTTACCAGCCTAAATTAAGTAAATTTAGTGATTATCGTATTTATAGCAGCAATTCAATTTCGTTTAAAGTGATAAAAGGCTTGTCAATTGGGATAACCTATATTGCAAATTACGACACACACCCTGCCATTGATATTCCTAAATATCAATACAGATTAATGAACGGATTGGCTTACACATTTGATTGATGTTTTGATTTGAGTTTCAAGGGTACGACTCAGCCCTAAAACTACTTCTATAAATTTATTTGATAGTCTATTCTTCCTTTTAAGACAAATAGACTTTTATTCCCGGTTAATTACAATATTAAATTATTATTTACGTTGTATAATCTCAATAGTTTTTTTATTAAAACTAGGGAAAATTGTTATTGTTAAAGAAAGAAAACTCTTCATGAAAATGGGGAGTTTTTTGATTTTATAATAGTATGATTTGATGATTGAATGAGTTCTAAACATATTAAATTAGGTAACATTTATTACTTAATAAATAAGTCAAAATAGTTTGAGGGGATATAGCAATATCAGAAATTAAATTACGTTGTATAATCTCAATAGTTTTTTTATTAAAACTAGGGAAAATTGTTATTGTTAAAGAGGAAAAACTCTCCATGAAAATGGGGAGTTTTTTTGTTAAAGTGTATAAGTTTTAATTATTTTAAGTGTA